>CAKZOF010000246.1 GCA_937135995.1 uncultured Pyrinomonas sp. | reverse complement strand
CCCGAACTTCCAGACGTTGGCTTCATGGAGCAGGCGGCAACAGAGCGCTGTCGAGCGCGGCATCGTCTTCGTCGAGAAGTTCCAATCCACGGAAGCGAATCAGCTTCCGACGATCACGGCATCTTTCTCGTTGCTGAACGCGCTCTTTCGCGGAGAGAAGCTGAGCGCGGCCGACCTGTTCGCCCGCGCCGTGTCAGGCGATGTGGGCGAAGCGTTCGCTTTGTCGCCCGACAAAACGTTGACGATGAGCGTCAAGGCGGCAGCCGAAACGATCTACACGCAGAACGTCGTCGGCGTGGTCGAAGGAAGCGATCCGGTATTGAAGAACGAGTACGTCGCTTTGGGCGCGCATTACGATCACGTCGGCGTGGGGCTGCCGGACGACAAAGGGGATCGCATCTACAACGGCGCCGACGACGACGGGTCGGGCACCACCGCGTTGCTTGCAATAGCCGAGGCTGCCGCGCGCAGCAGCGTTCGGCCCAAGCGTTCGTTGCTCTTTGTCTGGCACGCGGGAGAAGAGAAGGGCTTATGGGGATCGCGTTATTTCACGGAGCAGCCGACCGTGCCGCTCGCGCGGATCATCGCGCAACTGAACATCGATATGATCGGGCGGAGCAAACGAGACGGCGACACGAAACCGGAGAACCGCGACCTTTCCGGCCCGAATGAGATTTACGTCATCGGTTCGCGCATGATGAGCACGGAGCTGGGAGAGTTGAGCGAGCGCGTGAACAAGTCTTATCTCAACCTCGCCTTCAACTACAAGTACGATGATCCGAAGGATCCGAACCGGTTCTTCTTCCGCAGCGACCATTACAACTACGCCCAAAAGGGCATCCCGATCATCTTTTACTTCGACGGCGTGCACGAAGATTATCACCGGCCATCTGATTCGCCCGACAAGATCGATTACCAGAAGATGGAGCGCGTGGCGCGAACCATCTTCATGACGGCGTGGGCGCTGGCCGATCTGCCGCAGCGCCCGCGCGTGGATAAACAACTGCCGGCGGAACTTCGCGCGCGATAGACGCTTGTTGCGAGGGCCGGACTCGATGGACACAGAGATCGGGATCAGAGCAACCTTCTGATCACCAGACCGCGATCATCGACGCGCGGGAAGCGAACGTTGGTCTTTATCCCGCGCCGACGGAAGGGCCGCGCGATCAATTCAGCGATCTCTCGCTCGCGCCGTTCGGCCAGCGCGATCACGCTCGGGCCGGCGCCGCTCAGTGCGATGCCGAGAAGTCCATCAACGCGCGGCACATCGAGCGCTTCATCGAGACCCGGGACAAGACTGCGCCGATAAGGTTGATGCAGCCGGTCGCGCATCGCTTCCCACAGAAGGTGGTACTCGCCGCTTTCGAGCGCGGCGCAGAGAAGGGCGATGCGCTGCATGTTGAAAACCGCGTCGGCGCGGTCCACCTGATCGGGGAGCGCGGCGCGCGCGCGTTTAGTTTCGAGCGGCACGTCGGGCGTGACGACGACGAGCTTGAGCGCCGAAGGCCACGGGCGTTTGACAGCCGCGACGTTGCCATCAGGAGTGATACAGTGGACCACCCATCCGCCAAGCAGCGCGGCGGCGACGTTGTCGGCATGACCTTCTAACTCGGTCGCGTAACGCAGAAAATCGGCCGTGGAAAGCGACTCCCCACAGACGGCGGCGCCGAGCGCGAGGCCGGCGACGATGGCCGCTCCGCTGCTGCCCAAGCCGCTCGCCAGCGGTATGCGGCTGTGGACTGCGATGCGAACGGGTGGCAACCGCCAGCCCCGGCGCTCGGCGACAAATCGCATCGCGCGATGGATCAGGTTCTCTTCGGCACGAAGCGTTGCGCCTTCGCCTCGGGTGCGCAGGCGTGATGCGCTTTCCATGGTGGTCGCTCTGGCCCGGAGGTAGAGGTCAAGCGCTAGTCCGCAACAGTCGAAGCCCGATCCGAGGTTGGAGGTCGAAGCCGGCACGCGCACTTCGACTTTGGTTCGACACGCAACGTTCCGCTCGATGGTCTCGACGGCATGAATCTCCGATTCCACGGTCGCTCGAAGTCCTTCGATCTTTGGTTGACGGAAGTTCGACCACGACAAGGGTGGCCGCGCAGTCGCTCTTCGCCCCTTTTCGCCCTCGCCATTGTAGCGTGAAAGGGCGAGCTTCGCTCAAGTTCCGCTCGCCTCTTGGCCCGCTGCGACCGAGCGGGCAACGGTCGCCCACGGGAAGACAGACTGTCAGGCGTATGGCGCTCGCTCTGCGGCAACCGACCGGTCAACGGTCGTCCTCAAGCTTCGCCCTCTTCGCGGGTGGCACGCTCTTTATCAGTGCGTCCGAGCGCGACGGCGCGCTGGTAAGCCGCCCACACGGCTTTGGAAAGAACGGTGCGCAGACTGCCTTTTTCCATCTGGTAGATCGCTTCGGCTGAGGTTCCGCCGGGCGACGTGACCATGTTGCGCAGTTCCGCCGGGTGTTTGTGCGATTCTTGGGCGAAAAGGACGCTGCCGAGCATGGTTTGCAGCACCAGTTCTTGCGCCATGCGACGCGAGAATCCTAAGTGGACGCCGGCATCAATCAACGCTTCCATGACGAGAAAGACGTACGTCGGCCCCGTTGCGCTCAGCGCCGTCGCCATGTCGATCATGCGCTCTTCTTCGACGTACATCTCTTTGCCGAGCGCGCCGAGCAGCGCGCGCACTTGTTCGCGCTGCTCTTCCGGTACTTGCGGCGTCGCTGTCCAGACGGTCATCCCTTGGCCGATCTGCGCCGGTGTGTTCGGCATGGTGCGCACCACCGCCGGATGAAGTAGTTCATGCGCGATGGTTTCGATGCGCGCTCCGGCGATGATCGAGAGCACGAGTTGCTCTTCGTGCAGCCACCCGCGCAGTTCTTCGAGAATGGTTTTGAGCTTTTGCGGTTTGACGGCCAGCACGACGATCGAGTTCTGCGTTGCGCGCGCTGGAGAACGGTCGAAGGCGGCTGCTTCGCGGTTGCTTTCGACGACGTTGATGCCGTACTTGACGGCCAGTTCTTCGCGTCGCGCTTGGCGCGGGTGGCTGCCGGTGATCTGTTCGGGCGAGACGAGTTGGCGTCGCAGAAGACCGGCGATCATGGCTTCGGCCATGACACCGCAGCCGATGAAAGATAGTTGCGTGTTGCGCAAGGGCGAGCCTTGTTGTGTGCTCATCATCTGTTTCTTGATTCGACTTCGTTATCAGTTTGCGAGAAGATCGAGAATGGTCGCGGCGCAGGCTTCGACGCGCTGCGGCGCGTTGCGATAGCGCCCGGCGTCGAAGAGGGCGCCCGTGTGATAACGCATCGCGTAGTCGGCATCCTTCAGCAGGTGACCCGTCAGCACGGCGACCACGCGTTCGCCGGGCGAGATGAAACCTTGCGCGACGAGCTTCTTGATGCCAGCCACCGCCGTGGCCGATGCGGGTTCGCAGCCGATGCCGTCGCGCCCGATGACCGCTTTGGCTTCGGCGATCTCCGTTTCACTGACGGCAACGGCTCGTCCACCGGTCTGTTGCACGACGCGCGCCGCCTTCTTCCACGAAACGGGGGCGCCGATCTTGATCGCTGTGGCGAGCGTCGCTGGATGCGCGACCGGAGTCAGCGTAGGTGGCGGCGGCCAAGCCGACAGGAAGTGGACCAGCGGGGCCGCGCCCTCGGCTTGCGCGATGCTTATGCGGGGCAGTTTTTCGATCAGCCCGAGTTCGAACATCTCAAAGAAGCCTTTGCCAAGCGCCGATCCGTTTCCTAGATTGCCGCCGGGCACGACCACGTGGTCCGGCGCTTCCCAATCCAATTGTTCGAGCAGTTCGAAGGCGGTTGTCTTCTGCCCTTCCAAGCGAAACGGATTGATCGAGTTGACCACGTAAACCGACGGCTCGTTCGCCAGTTCGCGGATCAATCTCATGCACCGGTCGAAATCTCCCTCGATTTCCAACACTGCTGCGCCGTAGTCCAAGCTCTGGACCAGCTTGGCATGACTGATCTGCCCGCGCGGAACGAGGATCGCGCACCGCAGGTCGGCGCGCGCGGCATAAGCAGCGAGGCTCGCTGCCGTATTGCCCGTGCTCGCGCAGATCACCGTTTGCGCGCCCAAGCGGACGGCTTGCGTGACGGCCACCGTCATACCTGTGTCTTTGAACGAGCCGGTCGGATTGCCGCCCTGATGTTTCAACCAGAGTCGGTCCAGTCCGCAGTGGCGCGCCGCGCGAGGGGCGTCGTAAAGTGGCGTGTTGCCTTCGAAGAGCGTGACGGGCGACGCTCGTTCGTCGAAAGGCAACGTCTCGCGAAAGCGCCACACGCCGCTGCGGTCACGCGCATCGTTGGACGCCCGCCGCCGCTGCCAAAGTTCGCGCAACTGCGCAGAGGAGCAAGCGATCTCCGTTCGTATCTCCAGTAGATCGCCGCAACTGCGACAGACGAGCAGCGGCTCGTCCAGTCCGTACCGCGCTGCGCAACGAGGCTCGATGCACCTTTGTTCGCTCTTGATCAGCATGACGGAGATCAGGCGCTTTCGATCTGCAGTTCGGGCGTTGCCTCGGCAGAACGTTCGAGGCCGAACTCTTTGTGAATTGTCGCCACAGCCCGTTGCATCGCTCCGGCCTCGACGACGAAAGATATATTGTACTCCGAAGAGCCTTGCGCGATGGCGATGATGTTGACCCCTTCTTTGCCGAGCACGCTGAAGATCCTGCCAGCGACGCCGACCGCTCCGCGCATGCCTTCGCCGACGGCGGCGACGAT
>CAKZOF010000245.1 GCA_937135995.1 uncultured Pyrinomonas sp. | reverse complement strand
CGCGCCAGCGCCAGAATCAATTCGGCATCGAGCGGCTTGGCGAAACGCGCGTTGACCACCGTCGCTTCGATGCCTTCTTTCGCTAGTTGCTCGGCAGCGCGCAGCGACGGATGGACCATCGAACCATAGGCAAGCAATGCCACCTCGCCGCCATCACGGAGGATTTCGGCTTTGCCGATCTCCAGCCGTTGCGGTTCACCATCCAACGGAACGCCGACGCCCGCGCCGCGCGGATAGCGGAAACAGATCGGGCCGGTGTGTTCCGTCGCTGTCAGCAACATATCGCGTAATTCGGCCTCGTCTTTCGGCGCCATCACGACCATGTTCGGAACGACGCGCATGTAAGCGATGTCCAGTAGCCCGTGATGCGTTGGTCCATCGGCGCCGACGATGCCGGCACGGTCCATGGCGAAGACGACATGCAGGTTCTGCAAGCAGACATCGTGAACGATCTGGTCGAACGCGCGTTGTAAAAAGGTCGAGTAGATGGCCACTACGGGACGCAACCCCTCGCACGCCATGCCGGCCGCGAAAGTCACCGCGTGCTGTTCGGCGATGCCGACGTCGAAAGCTCGCGCCGGGAATTTTTCGAGCGCTTGGTCCACGCCGGTCCCATCCGGCATCGCCGCCGTGATCGCGACGATGCGCTCGTCTTTCGCCATCAGCTCGCAAAGCGCGTTGCTGAAGACAGACGTGTAGGTCGGTGGCGACGGTTTGGCCGACTTGATTGCGGCGCCCGTGCTGATCTCGAACGGACCGGAAGCATGCCACTTATACCGGTTCTTTTCCGCCGGTGGATAGCCCTTGCCCTTGACCGTCAGCGCATGGACGATCACCGGTCCATCCTTGATCTGCTGGGCTTCGCGCAACGCGCGCACCAGCGCCGTCGTATCATGGCCATCGACGTAACCGATATATTTGAAACCCAGTTCGTTGACGAGCGCGCCGGGCAGCACGGCGGCGGCGATGGCATCTTTGACCGTCTTCGCTGCTTGATGGAGTCGCTCGCCGACGCCCGGAATGGAACGGAGCGTCTCGCCGATCTCATCCTTGAAACGATGATAACCTTGCGCTTCGCGTATGCGATTTAGGTAACCAGTCAAAGCGCCGACCGAGGGCGCAATCGACATCTCGTTGTCGTTCAACAAGACGATCAGACGCGTCTTCAAGTGGCCCGCCTGATTGATCGCCTCCATCGCCATACCGCCAGGCAAGCTCGCGTCGCCGATGATCGCGCAAACGTGATAATCATCGCCTATGCGATCGCGAGCGATCGCCATGCCAAGAGCCGCCGAGATCGAGGTCGAAGCATGGCCCGCGCCGAACGTGTCGTACTCGGATTCGTCGCGCCGCAGAAAGCCGCTCAACCCGCCGTACTGCCGAATGGTCGGGAATTGGTCGCGCCGTCCGGTCAGGATCTTGTGCGCATAAGCTTGATGGCCGACGTCCCACACCAAGCGGTCGCGCGGCGTGTCGAAAGCATAGTGCAGCGCCACGGCCAACTCCACCGCGCCGAGCGACGCGCCGGTGTGGCCGCCGATGCGCGACATCGTTTCGATGATGTATTGCCGCACTTCCTGCGCCACTTTCGGCAGCAGGTCGAGCGGCAGTCGGCGTAGATCCTCAGGCGAATCGATCGTCTGTAGAAGTTCCATCGCGCCACGTATTTTACCAATCTTTGGCGGTCCGGCAGAAACCGACGCGAAGTTTTTGAGAGAGAGCCTGCTTCTAACTCAACGGCCACCCTCGCGAAGATTTCGTAACCATGGCTCGCCCTCGTGCGTCTAAAACTAGCGATGCCCGAAACTGAATCTCCCCCAGAGGGCTCGTCCAACATCACGAATCTGACTAAGGAGAAGTTTCGCAATGAGAAAGCACGCAACCGCTTTGCTGACCACCCTCGGCATGATCGTCGCGC
This sequence comes from uncultured Pyrinomonas sp., assembly GCA_937135995.1. GTDB lineage: Bacteria > Acidobacteriota > Blastocatellia > Pyrinomonadales > Pyrinomonadaceae > Pyrinomonas. Next base: position 2,823 of record CAKZOF010000245.1, on the reverse strand, counting down.
TGGCGACGACTTCCGCAGCGCAGCAGACCGCTTCGCCGAGCGCGCCTGCGTGGGGCAAGATGAAGCCTCATCACAAGGGTCTCGTCGAAATGCCCATCCTCCGGCAACTCAACCTGAGCGATCAACAACGTCAACAGATCAGAACCATAATGCAGAACTACCACGCTTCAACCAAAACGCAACGCGACGAACTCCGGCAACTCAAGGAGCAACGCCGCGCTGGCGGCACGCTCACCGCCGAGCAACAAGCGCGCGTCGAACAACTGCGCGCCGCGCTCGACGCGAGCGCGCAACAGGCACGCGCCGAGATCCTCAACGTCCTGACGCCGGAACAGCGGGCGCAGTACGAACAGCTTCAACAACAAGCCAAGGCGAGACGCGAAGCACGGCGCACTCGCCAACCGGTGACGCCATAGCTCGCGCGAAAGGCGGGCCGAGGTTGCTCTTCACAGGTAAGAGGAGCGATCGTCGTGGATCGCTCCTTTGTTTTCTCGAACCCGCTCGGCAAGAGCGCGTTCCGCTCCCGCTGGCAAAGACCGCGCGTCAAGGCTCGCACTTGCCCCGCAGTCCCACGCCTTGCGTTGGCCAACGTTCTATTCGCGCGTTGGGGATCGGTTCGAATCGACTTCTCCTTGTTCTGCGATCAAGCCTCGCACCAGAGATTCGATCTCATCGCGCGCGCGGCGAAAAGCCGCCAGGCGCGTCTGCGCGTCTCCTTCCACAGCGGCCGGATCACTCAAACTCCAGTGGAGCCTTCGCTTGCCGGGGAAGAAGGGGCACGCATCGCGCGCCGCATCGCAGACGGTGATCACCAGATCGAACTCGACATCCCTGAATTCATCGATCGACTTCGAGCGATGCGCGCTCAAATCGATCCCGCGTTCGCGCATTACTTCGCCCGTTAATGGGTGGACGGCGGATGGGCGTGTTCCGGCTGAGGCGACTTCGTAAGCATCCCCAGCCAAAGCGCGCAACCAGCCTTCGGCCATCTGCGAACGCGCGCTGTTTCCGGTGCACAAGAAAAGCACACGCTGCTTCAGCTGTTCGCCACTCATTCGACGCTCCTTCGCCTCGTCACCTCAGGCACAAAATTCCGTCTTTCCTCCCCTCTCCAGCAGCCTGCTCTCGAGCACAACGAACATCTCCCATTCGTTTCTGGCAGGATCGGTCACCCAAACTCCATACTGCAATGCACAACAACGAACGACCTACATCCTGTCGCGCGTTGCAAGCCCATCCGCACTCGGTTTCGCAAGCGAGAATCGCTTGACCAAGACTAAAAAGCTGCGCGTTAGCCAATCGGTTCAGCTCGTGCTATGCTTTTCGCGCGATTCTACTCGAGGAGCATGGCGGATGGAAGCTGACGAAAGCTTCGGCGCTGAAGCCGCGTTCATTGAAGCAGAAATGGATCGCGTCGAAGACGCGCGGATGATCGAACGCATTTGGGCGCGAGACGCCTCCTTGTGGAAACACGAAGAGGAACATCAAAAGATCATCCGCAACGCGCTCGGTTGGCTCGACGTCGCGACGAAGATGCGCTCGCACGTCGGCGACCTCGAGGCTTTCGCGCACGAGATCCGCAGTTCAGGATTCAAACATGTCTTGCTGCTCGGTATGGGGGGATCGAGCCTCTGCCCGGAAGTGCTGCGCCGCACGTTCGGCGCAATCGAAGCGTGGCCTGAACTTCTCGTGCTCGATTCGACCGATCCCGACACGGTAGCCAGTTTCGCCGGACGCATCGAACCGCAACGGACGCTCTTCATCGTCTCTTCAAAATCGGGCACGACGATTGAACCGCTCTCTTTCTTCAAATTCTTTTACGAACGCGTGCGCCAAGACAGCGGCGAAAGCGCGGGGCGAAATTTCATCGCCATTACCGATCCGAACACGCCGCTCGAACGATTGGCGCGCGAGCGCGGCTTCCGCCGCTTCTTCAGCAATCCGCCGGACATCGGCGGGCGATACTCCGCCCTGTCCCTCTTCGGTCTGGTTCCGGCCGCGCTCATGGGACTCAGTGTCGCCGACGCGCTCGAGCGCGCTGCAACAGCGATGCGCGCTTGTGGACCAGATGTTGCGGCGCGTGAAAATCCAGCGGCGCGGCTCGGAGCGGCGCTGGCTGCGTTGGCACGCCGAGGCAAAGACAAACTCACACTCGTCACCGGCCCGGAAATCGCTTCGTTCGGCCTGTGGGTCGAGCAGTTGATCGCCGAAAGCACCGGTAAAGAGGGCGTCGGCATCGTGCCCGTGGCCGACGAACCGCTGGGCGAGGCGGGGGCCTATGCGGACGATCGCCTGTTCGTCGCCGTGCAGGCAAGCGAATTCGACGCTGGCTCCGAACGCGCGCTCGCCGCGCTCGCCGCTGGCGGCCATCCGGTCATCCGTCGTCGTTTGAAGGACAGGGTGAATCTCTGGGCGGAGTTCTTCGTCTGGGAGTTGGCGACGGCCGTTGCCGGCGCGCTGCTCGGCATCAACCCTTTTGATCAGCCGAACGTGCAAGAGAGCAAAGATCGCACCGCGGCGCTGCTCGAACGCTTCGCGGCCCAAGGCACTCTGCCGGACGAAAAACCGCTGCTCGAAACGGGCCAAGCGGCCCTCTACGGCGAGATGTCAATGGAGCGAGCCGAGGCGTGCGCCGCGATCGGCGACCACTTCAAGCGCGCACGCTCGGGACGCGATTACATCGCGCTGCTCGTCTATCTCGAAGAGACGGAAGAGCACGACGCTTTGCTGCGCGATGTGCGACGCGCCTTGCGCGATCGCCTGCGCGTGGCGACCACCGCTGGTTACGGTCCGCGCTATCTTCATTCCACCGGTCAACTCCAC
>CAKZOF010000244.1 GCA_937135995.1 uncultured Pyrinomonas sp. | reverse complement strand
AGCCTAGTTTGTATCCATCCGCCGCGCGCCATGTCGTCGTCCCCGTGTTGCGCAGCGTCACCGATACGGTCACGCTCTGACCTGTCACCAAAGAACTCGGCACCGCTTGCGTGACGAAGGCCGCGTTGTTGTAAGGCGCTGGCGGCGGCGCGCTCACCGTGACGCTTGTTGTAGCGCTGCGCATCTGCCCACTGTCATCGCGCACCGTCAACTGCACGGTGTAGGTTCCGGCCTGCGCGTAGCTGTGCGGCACGGTGGAGCCGCTGCCTGTGTTGCCATCGCCGAAATCCCACCAGTAGTCGGTGATCCAGCCGTCCGGATCGTACGAGCCCGAGCCGTCGAACTGGATCGCTTGCCCGGCCACGCCGCCGTATGGGCCGCCCGGCACTGCCACTGGCGGCTCGTTCCATCCGCCGCAATCGCACGTCGGATAGCACGGGTCTTCCGGCGGGCAATTGGGCCGCGTTGGTTCTACTGTCGTCGCGGCGTTCGGCTCACGTGGCGCTGCGTCGCCCGTCGCTTGGCTCGTCTTTGTTGTGTTCGCTCCGGCGCGCGCTTCGATCACCGTCACCGTCACGCTGCTCCAGACGGCGTGAGCGCGCGGCCCGGCTTGATGTTTGGCGAAGAGACGGTAGCGTCCCACCTTCCGCGCTGTGAACTCGCCCGTCGGCGGCATCACCACCGGACGCCCCGTGCCGAGATCGAAAGCACGCCAGACGAGGCGGCCCGTCTGCACTTCGCGCCCCAGTGCATCGCGCGCCGTGGCTTGAAAACGGACCCGTTCGCCTACGCGCAATGTGATGTTGCCGGGTCTTATCTCCACGCGCTGGGCGGTCCCCGTCGCTTGCCACAAGCCGGCAAAGGGCGAAAAGGGCGCGTCGCTCACGACGCGCCACGGATCCAATCCTTCGAGCGGATTCAAGCGCCACGCAAGCAACTCGGTCGGCAACTCCACCTTGGGCATGGCGATTAGCCGTACGCCGCTGGTGTCTTTCCCTCTGTGGTTCGCTGCGCCGACTGACTGCTGACCGTCGCCTTCCACCGCGCCGAGCGCCAGTTGCCCGCCGACGTCGACGCGCGTGCGGTTGCCGTAGCGGTCGTAACTGTATTGCTGCCACCATCGGTTGTTGCCGCTCGTCACGCGCACCAAGCGTCCCAGCGCGTCGTACTCATACGTCTTGTCTTTGTTGCGATCCAGATTGTTGATGAGCCGCGTCAGCTGTCCGGTCCGCCCACCCGTCGTCCCCGGACGCACGTAGTCGTAGCTGAGATCGAGCAGCCGTGTGCCACCGCGCAGGACCTGCTGGTTGACGAGGAGTCCGGTCGCCGGATCGTACGAGTAGTTTTCGACCGACTGACCGGCGCCGCTGCCGACCGTTAGCGAGGTGGTCTGACTCGCGGCGTTGTACTGCAGGTTCGAAGCGAAAGGCGTGCCATCGACCTTCAAACTGCTCAACCGACTGGCGACATCGTAATCGTGGTGGATCACTTTGCGCGGTGTCGCCTCCATGCCGTACTGGGCCGGATAGCGCACGTCCGTCACCCGGTCCAGCGTGTCGTAAAGGTAGTCGGTCTCGAGTGGATGGTTCGGGCGCGTGGCCAAGATCACGCGCTGGCGGCTAACTCGACCCTCGCCGTCGTACTCGTACTCCTCGGTGCTCACGCCTTCGGCCACTATGCGCCGAACGCGCGTCAGGTCACCGGTGGTCATGTATTCGTAACGCACCGTGGCGGCGGGCGCCACCGGTTGTCCGGCGCCGCTCGTGTCGTACGTGACCGACTGCAAACGGTTGAGCGGATCGCCGTTGTAGTTGAAGACGGTGCGCACGCCGCGGGCGTCGACGCGCCAGATCAAATTCGAGCGCTCGTCGTAGGCGAAGACTTCACCCCAGCTACCATTTCCGACATACTGCCCAGCGTCGTTCAACGTCGCCGTCTGTTCGGCCAGCTTCTGATGTGTCAGTCGGCCTAGAGAGTCGTAGCGGAAATGCCGCCGCTGCGCTCCTTGGATCACTTCCACTAGATTGCCGAGTGGATCGTAGACGTAGCGCGTCGCCAGACCGCCGGACCAGACCGATCCATCGCCTTGCGGATTGGGTTCGACGACTTCGACCAAACGCCCGTCCGCATTCGCTCTCAACCACCGTTCGCGCCCCCACGCATCGACGTGCCGCTCGGTCTGTCCGGGGTCGTTGCTTGCCGCGTCGGGCCGCTGACTTTCGTTGTAGAAGACGCGTGTCTGGCTCCCGTCGGGCATGCGCACGAGGACGACGCGTCCCAGCGCATCGTAGACGGTCTCGCTCCACTGCGGCTGTTCTTGCCCAGCCCGATAAGGGCGCGTCTGGCGCCAGAGTCGGCCCAGCTTATCGTACTGCGATTCGATCACGTCCCACGCACCGCCCGGTGCCAACGCTTCTTCGCGCTTGATCTGGCCCAGCCCGTTCAACCGTCGTACGCTCTGGCTGGCGATCGCGCCATCGGCCGCACGTGTCGTCTCACTGACAACCATCGCCGCATCATCATAGGCGTAAGCGGTATAGGCCCCAGTCGGCGCGTAGATCATCTGCGGTCGCAGCGTATCCGCATCGTAAACGGTCTGACTGGTCCGGCCATTGGCGTCCGTCGTCGAAAGCACTAGGCCGGTGCTGAAATCGTAAACGGCGCTGGTCGTCACCCGCGGGCCGGAAGCATCGGCCGCGCCGCGCGTTTGCCCTTGCGGATAAGCGTACTGCGTATCGACCGTGTAGCTCCACGAAGTCTGCTCACAACAACTGGTCGAAGCTGCAACCATGTTGCCCGCGATGTCGTAGCGACGCGTCTCGGTGATCGGACCGGTCAAGTTGGCGGCATCAACGTACTTCTTGATCTGCGTGACGTTGCCGCGATAGGCCGTGCTCGGATCGTATTGCGGGTAGGTGTCGCACACATAGATCTGATCGACGTAGCCATCGCAACGCGGATCCCAAGCGACGCATCCCGGGTTCTGGTAATCCGGATCGTTCGGATCATCTTGCCACTGGCATAGTTCCACGGGCGGCGCGTACGGGTTGTGCGACGGCAGGTGCTGCACCACGCCGGGGGCATCTTGCAGCGTCGCCGAATCGTAAAAGTATTCGACGCGCGAAAGCCGCGTCGTGCCGTCGCCCGCGTAAGTCTCCACCACGCGCGCGAGGTTGAAGATGTGCCGGTTGGTGTAGTTCGCACTCGCCTCGTATTCGGTGCGCGTTG
>CAKZOF010000243.1 GCA_937135995.1 uncultured Pyrinomonas sp. | reverse complement strand
CAACATCACGATCGATGGCGTCAACGTGCAGGACAATCTATTGAAGTCGAGCGATGGTTTCTTCACTTACATTCGCCCACGCATCGACGCCATAGAAGAAGTGACGCTTTCGACCGCGACGCCAGGTGCGGAAAGTTCTGCCGAAGGCGCTGTTCAGATCAAGTTCGTCACACGCGGTGGTACGAACGATCTACGCGGCAGCCTTTACTGGTACCACCGCAACCCGTCGCTCAACGCCAACTACTGGTTCAACAACCGCGACCTGCCGCCCGATCCGGTCGATGGCAAGGCTCCGCGCAACCGAGTGTTGCTCAATCAATTCGGCGGAAGAGTGGGCGGTCCCATCGTGATCCCGGGCCTCTTCAACGGACGGGATAAAGCCTTCTTCTTCGTCAACTACGAAGAGTTTCGGCTGCCGGAGCGCACCTTGCGCGAGCGCACAATCTTGAGCCCGCTCGCACAGCAAGGTGTCTTTCAGTACGCCAACGGCACGCGATCGGTCAATCTGCTTGCGGCGGCGGCGGCGACCAACTGCAATCCTGCCGGAGCGAACGCGACGCCGTTTATTCCATGCACCTCGACGATTGATCCGACCGTCGGATCGTTGCTCGCCGCGATTCGCAGCTCGACGAGCGCCGGCGGCGTGCGTCAGTTGACCGATCCGAACTACCAGGCTTTCAGCTTCATCAACACCGGCGGACAGAAGCGTTACTTCCCGACCGTTCGCTTTGATTTGAACCTGACGCAAAACCACCACTTGGAGAACATCTACAACTACCAGAAGTTCGACTCCGTCGTCGATTTTCTCAATGGTGTCGATCCAGCTTTCCCGGGGTTCCCGAACTTTGGTAGCCAGAGGTCAAACCGTTTCTCCAACGTCACGGCGTGGCGCGCGACCTTCTCGCCGCGCCTTGTCAACGAAGCGCGGTTCGGCTTCACCGGCGGCACAGTGCTCTTCTTCCCCGAAGTCAACCCCGGACAATTCCAAAATCAAGGTGGGTATAGCCTCGGGATCAGCGCGGCTGGGATCAGCAACGCAACGGTGACGACCGGCACGAGCCGTCGCAACTCGCCGATCTGGCAGTTCACGGATAACCTGACTTACATCCGGGGCAACCACACGTTCAACATCGGCGGCAGCTTCACGCAGGTCAACCTTTGGCAACAGAGTTTTCCCGGCGGTGTTGTATCCAGCATCGGATTCGGGATCGACTCCAACGATCCCGCTTCACGTATCTTCACGGCAGCTAACTTCCCGGGCGCTTCGGCGAGCGAACTGGCCACTGCACGCGGCATCTATGCCGTGCTAGTCGGGCGCGTGACAAGCGTCAGCGGTGTTGCCGCATTGGACGAGAAGAGCGGCCAATACCGTTTCCTCGGTGATCGCGTCGAGCGCGCTCGCCAGCGCGAGATGGGATTGTACGTGCAGGATACGTGGCGTTACAGGCCCAATCTGACGCTCACCATGGGCTTGCGCTGGGAAGTGCAGTTCCCGTTCACGGCGCTCAACAACAACTATTCGTTCACGACCTATCAGGATCTTTTCGGCGTGTCGGGGCCGGGCAACCTCTTCCGTCCCGGTGTGTTGCAAGGGCGCCCAACGCAGTTCGTGCAGTTCAAACAGGGCGACAAGCCTTACAACACCGATTACAACAACTTCGCGCCGAGCGTCGGGTTTACGTGGAGCCCTGATTGGAAGAGCGGCCTGCTTAACCGAGTGTTCGGCAGCGGTGGGCAGAGCGTGATCCGCGCCGGATACTCCATCGCCTTCGTGCGCGAAGGGATGAACGTCGTCTCCAGCATCCTCGGTGCCAATCCGGGCGGCACGGTGACGGCAGCGAGGAGCATTACGCTCGGCAATCTCACGCCCGGAACGCTGCTCCGCGACCGGGCGAGCCTTGCCCCGCCTCCCTTCCCAAGCGCGCCGAACTACCCGCTCACGGGCGCGATCACCGACTCGGCGAACGCTTTCGATCCGAACCTCAAGCTCGGCTATGTTCAGTCGTGGACCTTCGGCGTGCAGCGTGAGATCACCAAGGATATGGTCGTCGAAGCTCGTTACGTCGGAACGCGCGGCGTGAAGCTGTGGCGGCAATACAACCTCAATGAGATAAACGTTCTGGAAAACGGCTTCCTGAACGAGTTTCGGCGCGCGCAGGCCAATCTGCAAGCGAACATCGCCGCCGGGCGCGGCAATACCTTCGCTTTCACTGGCGTTCCCGGAACTTCGCCGCTGCCGATCCTGCTCGCCTACTTCAGCGGCATTCCCGCCGCGCAGGCCAACGATCCGACTCGCTACACGTCTGGCCTGTTTGCCAACTCAGCGCTGCTGAATCTGCTTGCGATCAACAATCCGAATCCGCAAGGCTTAGCAAATACCATACTAGGGAATGCCGGGTTACGTGCCAACGGGATCAACGCCGGTTTGCCGCCGAACTTCTTCGTCGTCAACCTGCGCACAAGCAAGACGTTCGGCTTCGGCGGTTCGTCAGCCAACGGTGCCGCGAATGCGCAGGGCGGCGGTG
>CAKZOF010000242.1 GCA_937135995.1 uncultured Pyrinomonas sp. | reverse complement strand
TCTTCCCCCTGACGGTGGAATACCGCGAACACAACTACGCCGCCGGGCGCATTCCCGGCAACTACTTCCGACGCGAAGGGCGTCCGACGGAAAAGGAGATCTTGACCTCGCGCTTGATCGACCGCCCGTGCCGTCCGCTCTTCGCCGAGGGCTACCGCAACGAAACACAGGTGGCGGCCTCGGTCATCTCCGCCGATCCGGAGAACGACCCGGACGTCATCGCCATCACGGGCGCTTCGTGCGCGCTCTACTTCTCCGATATTCCGTTTCACAATCCGATCGCTGGCGTGCGCGTCGGCCTGCTCGATGGGCGCTACGTCATCAATCCGACCTACGAGGAGATTCGCCATTCGCGGCTCAACCTCGTCGTCGCCGGAACCGAAGAGGCCATCGTCATGGTCGAAGCCGGAGCCAAAGAGGTCTCCGAAGAGATCATGATCGAAGCCCTGATGCTCGCCCACAAAGAGATCAACCGACTCTGCCGCTGGCAGAAGGAACTCTACAAGTACCTCGAGATCGAAAAGCGCCCGGTCGAACCGCAACCGCTCGACGAAGAGATGCTCCGCCGCCTCGAAGGCGAATACACGGAACGGCTGCGCGCGGCGCTCGACACGTCGCAACAAGGTAAGCTCGCTTCCTACGCCGCCGTGGACCAGCTCAAAAAAGAGATCGTCGAGTCCTATCCGGAAGATCAACCCGAACAGCGCGCCATGGCCAAGCGCGTCTTCGACTACTTGAAGGAGAAGATCTTCCGCGACGACATCCTCAACCACCGCCGACGCCCCGACGGGCGGCGCTTCTCCGAGATCCGCCCGATCACGTGCGAAGTCGGCTGGCTCCCGCGCGTGCACGGCAGCGCGCTCTTTACGCGCGGCGAGACGCAGGCCATCGTCACCACCACGCTCGGCACCAAAGAGGACGAGCAGTTTCTCGACGACCTCGAACTCGGCGAGGTCCGCCGCCGCTTCATGCTCAACTACAACTTCCCGCCCTACGCCGTCGGCGAGGTCGGACGCTTCGGCAGTCCCGGACGGCGCGAGATCGGACACGGCGCGCTGGCCCGGCGCGCGCTGGAAGCCGTGCTGCCGGATGAGGCCGATTTCCCGTACACGATCCGCGTCGTGTCGGACATCACCGAATCCAACGGATCGAGCTCGATGGCGTCGGTCTGCGGCGGAAGCCTTGCGCTCATGGATGCCGGTGTGCCGATCAAAACGGCCGTCGCTGGCGTGGCGATGGGCCTCGTGATGGAAGGTAACAAGTATGCCATCCTCTCCGACATCGCCGGGGCCGAAGACCACTACGGCGACATGGATTTCAAAGTGGCCGGCACCAAAAACGGCATCACCGCCCTCCAGATGGATATCAAGATCGCCGGCATCAACGCCCAGATCATGGCCGAAGCGCTGGAACAGGCCAAACGTGGCCGCCTCCACATCCTCTCCATCATGGAGAAGACGATCGCCGAACCGCGCCCCGGCATCTCGCCCTACGCGCCGCGCATCATCCAGATCAAGATCAACCCCGACCGCATCCGCGACGTCATCGGGCCGGGCGGCAAGATCATCCGCGCGCTCGTCGAAGAGACCGGCGCCAAGATCGACATCGAAGACGACGGCACCGTCTCGATTGCGACCTCCAACAGCGCTGCCGCACAGGCTGCGGTGGAGCGGATCCGCGGGTTGACGGCGGAAGCCGAAGTGGGCGAGACATACTTGGGGACGGTGACGCGCATTGCCGACTTCGGCGCCTTCGTCGAAATCTTCCCCGGCGTCGAAGGGCTGCTTCATATCTCCGAGATCGCGGCCCATCGCGTGCGCAACGTGCGCGATGAACTGCGCGAAGGGCAACAGATCATGGTCAAGTGTATCGGCAAAGAGGGCAACAAGATCAAACTCTCGCGCAAGGCCGTGCTGCGCGAGGAACGCCAACGCACCGAGGCCGGAGGCAAAGGCAAGTAATCACTGCCCCGCTGATCCAATAGCCAGCGAAAGGTTCGTCTCCAAGGCGAACCTTTTCTGTTTTCAAGCAACACGTCAAGAATGTTCTTTGAAAACAATCGCCAAAAAGTTTTACTCTCTAGTTGGCCCAGCACTCGCTCAAGTTTTTCGGAGCAAAACTTGTTTAACTTGGATTGATTTTTTGAAATTCGTTTGTGCAGTGATTGTCGCTGCTTCTGGAAACGACCGCCTATTTCGCTTCTATCAATTAGTGCACAGCGAGATCGGCGGTCAAGGACTTCTCCCGACGAGTCCTTCACAAGTTCTGTTGTGCGCTTCGCAGGCGACGTGGTTCTGTCCGCTTACTAGGAGCGTCCCCTTCGCCGAGAGCGAAATAGTGCTCTGAAGACGACAAAGCTTCGGAGGGAGTGACGTAAGGAGGTCCTCGCCGTGAAGTTTCTCTGCCTCATTATCCTGACGCTCAGTCTTCTTGTGCCCACGCAGGCTGGGCCGGTTAAGTACGCCGACGTCGTTCCGGTGATGACCGGCACCGGGCACGAGATAGACTTGAGCTTGCGCACGCTG
>CAKZOF010000241.1 GCA_937135995.1 uncultured Pyrinomonas sp. | reverse complement strand
CGCGAGCGCCGCTTCGCGCTGCGTCATCGGTACGGCGGCCAGCACGTCGCGCACCACGGCCGAGATGATCGGCGTGATCATGATCGCCAAGATGATGCCGCCCGTGAGCATGCCGATGCCGGTGATCGTCCCTTGGAAAAGCGGCGTCCAGCCGAACGCCCGTTGCAGCGCTGGCCCCAACTCCTCGCGCACAAACGGCGCCAGCACGAAGATGCCCCACAGCCCATAGACCACCGACGGAATGGCCGCTAGCAGATCGACGAGAAAAGCGATCGGACGGGCGAGTCGCTTCGGCGCTTGTTCGACCAGAAAGATCGCCACGCCGATCGACAACGGCACACTTAACACCAGCGCGACGAGCGACGAGACGACCGTGCCGTAGATGAACGGCAGCGCGCCGAACTCGCCAGCGACCGGATTCCACGCGCGACTCCACAGAAAGTTGAGACCGAACTCGACGAAAGAGAGACGCGCCCGATAAGCCATCGCCGCGATCATCGCCGCCAGCAACGCGATCACGAACAGCGCGCACAAGAACAACACGCCGCGGAAGATCGCATCGCCCATGTCGCCCGTCGGCGACAGCGTCCGCCGCAACCTGACGGCGCTTGCGCCGTAAGCAGCCGCAGGGGGCGTCTCGGTCTGTGCGTTCTTCATCTTCTCACCATCGTTCTTGCCGCCTCGAACCGCCGAAACGCGCTCGCCGGATCAAGAGAGCAAGGGCTTCCCTCCGGCCGTGATCGAACGGAGCTTCTCCTCGACGCGCCGGACCACCGACTCGGGCAGCGGCACGTACTGCAACTCGCGCGCAAATCGCTGCCCATCATGGACGGCCCACCACAGAAAATCGACCAGCGCCTTGCCTTTGGTCGCATCCTCCTGCTCTTTGTAGACGAGAATGTAGGTGTAGCTGGCGAGCGGATAGGAATCGGCGCCCGCTGCATCCGTGATCGACACGCGCAAGTCAGCCGGCATGTTCGCCGCGCTCTCCGCCGCCGCCGCCGTCACCGCATCGAGCGTCGGCTCGATGTAGTTGCCGCTGCGGTTCTTGATGAGGGCAACGGGCAACTTGTTCTGCATGGCGTAGACGAGTTCAACGTATCCGATTGTGTTCGGCGTCTGCTTGACCTGCCCGGTGACGCCCTCGTTTCCTTTGGCGCCGAGGCCCAATGGCCACTTGACGGACGTGCCCGTGCCCACTTTCTCCTTCCACTCGGGACTGACCTTGACGAGATAATCGGTGAAGACGGCGGTGGTCCCGCTACCATCCGAGCGGTGGACCACCGTGATGTCCGCCGCTGGCAACGCGGCCGTCGGATTATCGGCCTTGATGCGTGCATCGTCCCAACGGCGAATCTTGCCGAGAAAGATGTCGGCGATCACGTCAGGCGAAAACCGGAGTGGCTCTTTCACTTCCGGCAGGTTGTAGGTAAGCACCACAGCGCCAAGCACGGTGGGGATGTGCAGTATCTCGCGCGGGAAGTTGCGCAGCTCTTGGTCGTCGACCGGGATATCGGTCGCGCCGAAATCGATCGTGCGCGCTTCGATCTGCTTGATGCCGCCGCCCGATCCGATCGACTGGTAATCGATGCGCACGTTGGGATTGATCTTGGTGTATTCGCTTAACCATTTTTGATAGAGCGGATTGGGAAAAGTCGCGCCAGCGCCTTGCAATCGGACGACGCCGCTGCCCTCGGTTGGTCCGCGCTGCCCGCTGCAGGCTTGAAAAACGAGCAGCGCCGCCACCAGCACCGTCGCGAGCGCGCCCTTGAAAGCGTGCCACATCATTCGTCTCCTCGATTTAAAGAACGTCGGTGGAACCGCTTGAGCGTACACGTGCGATGTTACATTTTCCTGAACTCAAACTGAACCTTGAATGAACTACAGGCGACACGGCGAAGTCAAGCCGCAGCGCCAGCGCGCGCCGCTAGCCTCTTCGCTCGCCATCCGAAAGCAAGCGGTAGCCGACGTTGATCATCGTCTCGATGCGCAACCCGAAGGGTGCCAGCCGTCGCCGCAGGCGGTAGATGTGGACGTGCAAGCTCTCCGGGTTGAACGGCGCGCGGCGGCCCCACGCATAACGCCAGATCTCCTCTGCCGGCACGATGCGCTCGATGTTGCGCGCAAGGCGCGAGAGGATCAGGAACTCTTTGCGCGGAAGCTGAATGGGCCGCCCGCCGCACGCGGCGTAGTAGTTTTCGTGTTCGATCCTCAATCTCCCGTCATCGTAGATATCAAGCTCCGATTCGGCGGCGTGCATCGCCGCGGGTGGACGTTTCAAGTTGCGAATCTGTCTCATGGCGGCAAAAGCGCTCCCGTTGGAGTTTGCTTGCAGCCTCTCGCGCAGCGGGAAGTCATCCATCGAGAGCTTCCCGCCGCGCAAGGGCAAAGACGCGAAATCGGATCGGCGCGCTAGAACTTCAAGCGCAATCCGAACTGCATGACGCGCGGACCGCCGACGGTGTTCAAGATCTTGCCGAAGTCCGAGCCGTCTTGCAGATCGTTGTTCGGATTGGCGAAGTTGGCCGTGTTCGTCACGTTGAAGACATCCCACCGCAGTTCCACGGCGACGCGCTCGGTGAACTGCGTGTTCTTGGAAAGACCAAGGTCGAATCGGCGCTGCGCCGGACCACGCAGCACGTTGCGCCCTAAACTTCCGAAGCCGAAGTTGGCCGGGTAACCGCCGGCCGGCGTCAACGGCGAGCAGAGCACAGCTGGATTGAAGTACTGCTCGGTACGGTCCGGGCCGGACTGGCGCAACTGGTCCAGCGTCCCGCACAAGCTGGGACGCCCGAAGCCGAGGCGGTAAAGACCGCCCGAACCACGCGCCAGATTCGTGTACTGCGCAGCGCTCGATGCTTCGGGCTCCGACGCAAAGAGCGA
>CAKZOF010000240.1 GCA_937135995.1 uncultured Pyrinomonas sp. | reverse complement strand
GCCCTTCGAGCGCCAACACTGTGTAATCGAGCGCATCCCAATCGCCTGCAAACGGGTCGACGAAGACGAGCGCCAGCGCGAAGACCAAGGCCGCCACCGGCAACCACCAGCACCACGCGCGCCACACGGAGAGCGAGCGCGTCGCACCGGAGAGTTCAACTTCTCGACCGTTGTTCATCGGGCGCAAGCGCGTCGATGAGCCTCGCATCCAAGGAATCCTCGGCCCGCTTGACCATGGTCAGGCGATTGCCGCGTTCGTTGTAGCTCGCTTCGTCCATGATGTTGAAGATCAGAAGCACGCCGCGCCCGCTCGGTTTGAAGAGGTTGGCTGGATCGCGCGGATCGGGAACGCTGCCGACGTCGAACCCATCGCCTTCATCTTCGATGGTGAAGCGTGCTTCTTTTGGCGTCAACTCCGCCGTGATGCGCACGATCTTGTTCAGATCGTTCCTATTGCCGTGAATGATGGCGTTGGCGATGGCTTCGTCGAGCGCGACAAACAGATTGGAGCTTTCCGGTTTGACAATTCCGAGCTTAATGATGCGCTCCATCAAGTAGTTGAGTACGCCGTTCATCAACTTCAAGTCGCTCGGCAACTCGAACTCGATCCGTTCACGAACATAGGGCAGCAGTTTTGCGTCCTCGGTGAAGCGAAGCTTGTAGGACAACGTCTTCTCGACGATCTGACGCAACTCTTCGGGATCGTAAGGGCGGCGCAAGTAGTTGGCCGCGCCCATTCTGAACGCTTTGATGATGCCTGGCGAGGGCGCTTCCGAGGCCGAAACGACGACGGGGACCAACAATCGCTTCTGCCTTAACTCGCTCAACAACTGCATCCCAGCATCGCCGTCTTCGGTCAAGTCGCTGATGACGAGATCGAAATCGGCGAGATCATCACGCGCCAGCGCTTCATCGCTGCTGCCGACGGCGACGACCTCGTGCCCTAACTCGGTCAGTACGCTCTCGAGCGAGCGCCGGAGTTCATCGTTGCTGTCGACGATGAGAATGCGTCTTCGTCCCATCTACCTTCCGCACCTCGTCGCTTGAGAATCGGGAGAGGGTCGTCCGTTGTCCTGTACGAGCAGAAAGCCTCGCCAGTTCGCATCTTATCACCCGAAAGCGGGTCGAAGCCAATCGACGCGGCGCCGGCCGCTGACACGCTTCGCCGAAGAGCGCTTTTACCCGATGAGGCCGAAGTCGCGCATGGCGAGCAGCGGGGCCGGACGGTTTTTCGCTTCGTGCGTGAGTTTCTGTTAGACTACCGCGCGGCCGAAGATGCAACCGAGTTCAACACTGTCGGCAGAAGCCGATCGAGGCGAAAAAGGGCGCGTTGCGCGCGTCTATGAGTTCGCCGATCTTGCGCGCTACTCGCCGCGCGAGCGGTTGATGATCCGCGCCGCCGATCTCGCCTTTTACGCGCTCATCCGTTTGATCGGCGGCACCGTGCGCTACACGGTCGAGGGCTGGGAGAACTGGCAACGGGCTGCGCGCGCGGGCGCGCCCATCTATGTCTTCTGGCACAACCGCATCTTTCTGGCGACCCACTTCTGGCAGCGGCGCGGCATCGTCGTGATGACCTCGCAAAGCCGCGATGGCGAGTACATCGCTCGCTTCATTCAGCGCTTCGGTTACGGCGCGGCGCGCGGATCGAGCACGCGCGGCGGCGTGGGCGCGCTGGTCGAAATGGTCCGCCTCGTGCGACGCGGCATCCCGACGGCGTTCACCGTCGATGGGCCGCGTGGGCCGCGCTACGTCGCTAAAATGGGCGCGGTGATGCTGGCGAAAAAGACCGGGCAGCCGCTTCTTCCCTTCACCATCGACGCACGACACCGCATCGAGCTTCCGAGTTGGGATCGGTTTCAAATTCCGCTACCATGGACGCGCGCTACTGTGCGCATCGCGCCGCCGATCTACGTTCCGGCGGACGCCGACGAGGCGTTGTTGGAGAGCAAGCGCGACGAACTGCAACGCGCGCTCGACCGAATCAGCCGCGCGCCCAAGAACTGATTTCGCAAAGGGGTGGACCATGATCGACATCGAACGGATGAAGAACACTTTTCTCGATCTCGTGCAGATCGACAGCCATTCCCGACAAGAAGGCCGCATCGCCGCCTATCTCAAACGGCGATGCGAGGAGATGGGCGCGGAGGTCGAAACGGACGACGCGGGCGAAAAGGTCGGCGGCGAAACCGGCAACTTGATCGCCCGCTTCCGCGGCACTGTTCGGGACGCTCCGCCGTTTCTCTTCAGCTCGCACATGGACACGGTCACGCCCGGCGAGGGCGTGCGCCCCATTGTCGAAGGCGACATCATTCGTTCCGATGGCCGGACCATTCTCGGCAGCGACGATAAATCCGGCATCGCCGTTATCCTCGAAACCGTTCAAACCCTGCGCGAACGAGAGATCCCGCATCCGGACATCGAAGTGGTCTTTTCGATCTGCGAGGAGATCGGTTTGCTCGGCGCCAAATATCTCGACGAAAAGCGCCTGCGTGCGCGCATCGGCATCGTCTTCGACGCCGAAGACCCGAACGAAATCTTCACGCGCGGTCCGTCAGCCAACCGCATAGAGTTCCGCATTCACGGACTGGAAGCGCATGCCGGCATCGCCCCCGAGCAGGGCATCTCGGCCATCAAGATCGCCGCCGAGGCCATCGCCGCCATGCGACTTGGACGCATAGATGCCGAGACGACGGCGAACATCGGGCAGATCGAAGGTGGACGCGCGACCAACATCATCCCAAACCTCGTCACGCTCAAAGGCGAAGCGCGCTCGCTTAACGAACGCAAGCTCGAAGAGCAGACGCGCCACATGATCGAGTGCGTGCGCCGCGCTGCCGAATCCTACGCCGTCACGCTCGACGGCAAAACGGTGCGCGCACACGTCGAAGTAGAGGTCGAGCGCAGCTACCCGGCGCTCAACGTGCCAGAAGATTCCCGGCTGGTCCAATTGATCAAGCGCGCGGCCGAACGGCTCGGACGTCAGGCGAAGACCATCTCGTCGGGCGGTGGATCGGACACCAACTTCCTATACGGCAAAGGTATCGAATGCGTCAACGTTGGCACGGGGATGCGCGCCATTCACACGGTCAACGAATGGATCGACATCAAAGACATGCGCGCGGCGGCTGAACTCGCCGTCGAAGTCATCCGCCTGCACGTTGCGCACGCTTGAGCGCTATGCGACTCGAAGGCAAAACGGCCGTTGTCACCGGCGGCGCTGTGCGCGTCGGACGGGCCATCAGTCTGGCGCTTGCCGAAGCGGGCGCGCGCGTCGTCGTCGCCTACCATCGCTCCGAAGCGGCAGCCCATTCGCTCGTCGCCAAGATCGAACGCGATTTCGACACGCGCGCCATCGCCATCCGCTGCGATGTGACGCGCGCCGACGACGTTCGTGCCCTGCTCGACGAAGCCGAACAACAGTTCGGCGCGGTCGAAGTACTCGTCAACAACGCGGCGATCTTCGAGCGCCATCCCGTGGAAGACCTGTCCGAAGCCGATCTGGTGCGCGCCTTCGACGTCAACCTGAAGGGTTCTTACCTCTGCGCGCTCGAGGCTGGACGCCGCTTGAAGGCGCGCGACGCTGCCGGCAAGATCATCCAGATCGCCGACGTCGCCGCGTTCGTCGCGTGGCCATCCTACACGCCTTATTGCATCTCCAAAGCCGGCACGCTCATGCTCGTCAAGTGTCTGGCCAAAGCATTCGCGCCTAACATACAGGTCAACGCCATCGCCCCGGGGCTGGTCCTTCCGGAAGAGGGCATCACGACCGAAATGGTGCAGGCGGCGCTGGCGCGCACCGTCATTAAACGTCCCGGTTCACCTGAAGATGTCGCGCGCGCCGTGCTCTTTCTGATCGACTCCGACTACATCACCGGCACGACGCTGCTCGTCGATGGCGGGCGCCATCTGGCGTAACAGGTGGCACGCAGAACATCCCTCGACAACCAACGGAATTCAGCTTGACTCGAGTTTGATCGGACTTCAAACTCCGGTCGCAGAAAGCGGTGATCTCGCCGCCGCGCATTCCAAGAGTTTCACCACGCCGCGTGCGAGCGAGTCACGCTCTCGTCGCATCGTCCATCAAACGGAAGTGTGGCAATATAGAGAACCTGTTTGAGTCGAAGCGCGCGTCTTGTTGCATCCTCTATCAAACGAGAGGCCCATCCCCGGAATCGGGATCACTTCGGCACAAGGTTGGCCGTTCTCAGACTCATCCTCGGAAGGAGGCGCGCGCGATGAGCCGCTCCCGCCTGCTTTTCTCCAAATTTGTTCGGGGCGCCGATCCGCAAGCCGCTCGCTTGCGGGTCGCTTTCTTTTCCAGATAAACTCCCGCTATCGGGCTCTTCCGGCGTGCGTTGCGACAGAGAAATTAGCTTCGGCTCGACTTGCAAGATGCGCAGCACGTGCCAAAGCGAGCGACGTGGCCGCGCTCCGGGAAACAAGCGGTTGCGACGAGCCGGGCGAGGTGCGCGACAAGAATCGAAGTGCGAATGAAGATGCGCGAGACGGATGGCACAACTGACTTGAGCGTTGAAGGCGAAGAGTCGCGCGACGATTCCAAGGTGCTTTACCGCAGCGGTTTCGTCGCGCTCGTCGGGCGACCCAATGCCGGGAAGTCCACGCTCTTGAACTATCTGGTCGGCGAAAAGATCGCCGCCGTCTCCGACAAACCGCAAACGACGCGCTACCAGATTCGCGGCATCATCACGCGCCCCGAAGGCCAGATCGTCTTGGTCGACACGCCGGGCATTCACCGTCCCGGCTACCTTTTGAATCGGCGCATGATGGCCGCCGTGATGGACGCGCTCGAAGGCGTCGACCTCGTGCTTCTGATCCGCGACGCAGCGACGGCAACGGGCAACGGCGATCGCTTCGCTCTTCAACTCGTCAAAGATGCCGGCAAACCATCCATTTTGCTGCTCAACAAGATCGACAAGCTCAAAGACAAGTCGAAACTCTTGCCCTTGATCGAGTGGTACAGCAAGCAGATGGATTGGCGCGCCATCGTTCCCATCTCGGCGTTGACCGGCGAAATGGTCGAAGTGCTCATCGGCGAGATCATCAAGAACCTACCGGAAGGGCCACCCATCTTCGACGCCGATGAATTGACCGATCAACCTTTGCGCATGATCGTCGCCGAGATGGTGCGCGAGAAGATCCTCGAACTGACCGGCGAAGAGATCCCCTACGTGACCGCCGTGGTCACCGAGAAGTTCGAGGAAAGCGACCAACTTGTGCGTATTCACTGCGCGATCTTCGTCGAACGGCCATCGCAAAAGGCGATCATCATCGGCAAGGGCGGCAGGCGGTTGAAAGAGATCGGCACACGCGCACGACTCGACATCGAAAGGTTGATCGGCAAGCACGTCTATCTCGAACTCTTCGTCAAGGTCGAAGAGGATTGGCGCGACAAGGAACACCTGCTCGACGAACTGGGTGTGCGCGAACGCGCACCATAGATCCCAACACACGCTCGCCGAAACGGCCACGAGTCATGAGATCGGCAGACGACCAGAGATCGGCCGCGTGGCACGCAGTCGCCATCACCTGCCACGAACGAGCCGCCGAAGCCGCCGAGCATGCGCTCTCCGAAGCGGGTGCGATCGGCCTGGAAACACGGAGTTTGGCCGACGGGCAGATCCAAGCCGTCGGTTACTTCTCGTCACGACCATCGGAGACGACGTTGCGCGAGGCGCTGGAAGAATCGCTTCGCATACACGGTTGCCCTCCCGCGTGCATCGCCGAAGTGCACACCGAGGAGATCATCGCCCGCGACTGGCTCGCCGAGTGGAAGCGCCACTGGCAACCGGTGCGCGTCGGGCGCTTCCTGATCGCTCCTCCGTGGTGCGAAACGGGCGATGCGCCCGGTCAGTTGATCATCCACATTGAGCCGGGCATGGCTTTTGGCACCGGCACGCACGAAACTACACGCCTGTGTTTGCACGCCATCGAACGTTATTTTCGTGGCGGAACGTTGCTCGACATCGGCACGGGCACGGGCGTGCTGGCGATCGCGGCGGCGAAGCTCCATCCAGAAGCGCACATCGAAGCCTGCGACATCGATCCGCAAGCCATCGAGATCGCGCGCGGCAACGCGCAAGCCAACGGCGTTGCCGCGCGCATACGCTTCTACGTCGGCACCATCGACGAGCGGACGCCATCGGCCGCATGCGTCGTCGCTAACTTGACGGCCGACGTCATCGATCCCATATTGCCGATGCTGCTCGACGTGTCGTGCGAACATTTGATCCTCTCCGGCATACTCGTCGCGCAAACCGAAGCCGTGCTAGCGCGCTTGACCGAACTGGGCGCAACACAGCGCGAAGTCATGATCGAAGGCGAATGGGTCGCTATTGTCGTTTAGCGCGAAAAGCGGTTCGCAGTTTGTGCTGTCCGCTGGCGATCCGCTTTCGAGCGAGCCTGAGAGAGCGGAGCATCCACCGCCATTGGGACTCATCGAGTTCCGAAACGATGGCTGACCTCGAACGAAGAGACTAACAGACCAATGGCCAAACACCGTTTCTATGCTCCACCCGAAGCTTTTTCGCCCGACGGCGCAGCGGTGGAACTCGCGCCAGACGAAGCACACCACCTACGCGATGCGCTGCGGTTGAAAGAGGGAGCGGAAGTCTTCGTCTTCGATGGTCAGGGGCGCGAGTTTCGCTGCGCCGTCCGCAGCGTCGAACGGCGCGGCGGCACCGTCTCGCTCGAGATCCGAGAGAGCGTCGCGCCGCAGCGCCCCGAATCGCCGCTTGCGCTCACGCTCGCGGTTGCGCTGCTCAAGGGCGAAAAGTTCGATCTCGTCGTT
This sequence comes from uncultured Pyrinomonas sp., assembly GCA_937135995.1. Lineage (GTDB taxonomy): Bacteria > Acidobacteriota > Blastocatellia > Pyrinomonadales > Pyrinomonadaceae > Pyrinomonas. The sequence goes on along the minus strand of CAKZOF010000240.1, from coordinate 1,442 downwards.
CAAAAGGCGACCGAGTTGGGAGCGACGCGCCTCGTCCCTTTGATGACGAGGTTCGCTGACATCAAGCTCTCCGATCCGCGCGATGCCGAAAAGCGCGTTGCGCGGTGGCGAAGGCTCGCCATCGAAGCGGCCAAACAGTGCGGGCGCGCGCGCGTCCCCGTGATTTCGCTGCCAGTTCCGTTCGCCCAATTCGTCGAAGGCGGATGGACCGAACAGGCTAACGCTCGCACGACGACGAAAAGGATCATGTTCGCCGAGCGTAACGGGGGAGGCTGGCAACAAGCAGTGGCATCATCTGCCCCTGCACACGTGAAGCAAGCCGTTGCTATCGTCGGGCCCGAGGGGGGATGGGACGACGAAGAGATCCAACGCGCGCAACGTGCAAACTGGCAGATCGTCACGTTGGGCGGCAGGACGCTGCGCGCCGAAACGGCGGCCATCGTCGCCGTCGTTCTGCTCGAACACCTCTACGGCGATCTGCGTTGAGGTCGCTCGGCTGCGCCTGCGCTGTCCAGCGCCGGCGCATCTTCAAGGAGGCGGCGACGGCCTTTGACTAAGACCTCGTCGCAGGCGCACAATAGCGGAAGAATCAAGGAGGGGGGCGATTCGATCATGGCTTTGACTAAAGAAGAAGCGATCAAAAGGGCGCGTGCCGATCTGGCCAAACGGCTCGGCATCGGCGAGAACGAGATCACTGAAAGCAGAGTCGAACAGGTCGATTTTCCCGACCTTGCGCTCGGCGCGCCCGAAGAGGACGAAATGAGCGGGCAGATGATCACTTCCGGCTGGCGCATCGAACTCGCTGCGCACGGCCAGAAGTACGAGTATCGAGCCGACAAGAATCAACTTCGGCTCTTCAACTTCAAAGGCGCAAACTACCGTGTCTGAGGCGCGGAACGGTCGCGGAGGTATTGAGCGATGAACCGAAAGACTTTTCCCATTCACTTATCTTTGGCCGTGGCGCTCGTGCTGCTGGCAGCCATCGCCGGGCAGATACGTCGAGAGTGGCAAGAGCATCGCCTCGCGCGTCAGCAGCGAGCGCAAGCGACGAGCGAGCAAGCGCGAAAACGGGCCGAGGTGCTCGTTCGTTTTCGCTCCGACGTCGCGCCGCAACAGATCGCGCGTATTTCATCGTCACTACATGACCAGATCGAGGACCGCATCGAATCCGTGCCCGGACTCGTTGTCATCGCCGACGAAGACGGCTTGGATGCCGAACAAGTCGCCGAACAGTATCGGTCGTTGAACGGAGTCGAGTACGCCGAGCCGAACTACGTCATCGATCTCGAACCAGACCCGCAAAGAGCACCGGCGCTCGTCTTCGACTACCCGTTGCAACGGGCGGACAACCCGGACGAACCGGATGATCCGATGTTCGGCGAACAGTGGTCGCTCAACAACAACGGGCAGCGCGGCGGCAAGACCGGGGCCGATATCTCGGC
>CAKZOF010000239.1 GCA_937135995.1 uncultured Pyrinomonas sp. | reverse complement strand
GCCGTAATCGAGCACGCGCGGTGGTCGCTCTTCGAGATCGATGATCACATCGCGCTGGCGAAATCCGGCTCTGTTTTCGCCCGTCGGCTCCGTCCGCACAATAACTTGGCGAAAGGCATCCGTGGCGAACAACGCGCGCTCGGCAGCAGCGAGATCGTCGGCGCGCAGCACCGCGCCTTCGCGCAGCGGGATCACTTCGAGGATCGCCTCGCGCCGCGTGCGCACGTTGCCGTTGATAAAGATGCGTCCCGTATAAACTTGGTCGCCCTCGACGATGCTGTAGAGCAAACGGACGCGCTCGTCGCCGTCGGGAGTCAAACGCGGCAGCTCGACGATGTCCAAACGCACATCTGCATCCAAGTAACCGTTGCGCCCGTAGAACGCCTGCACAGCATCGGCATCGGCCCGCGCTTGCAAACGCGAGTAAGGCCCGCCGACGACGGTGCGCACTTCGCGCGCCAGCCGCTCGCGGGTGAACACAGTGTTGCCGCGAAACTCTATGTCGGCGACGCGCGTCAACGGCCCTTCCGTGACGACGAACGTGATGATCAGGCTTTCGCCATCGAGCGAGACGCCCTGACGAACTTCGACTTCTGCCTTTCGATAACCGAGATCGTTCAACCGAGACCGAATCAAGCGCCGATCTTGTTCCAGGTCATCAAGGCTGGTGTAGCCCCGCCCGTAGCCCAGGAACGGGATGATGCCGAGAACCGTCGCTTCTTGTGAGCGCAGTTGATCGCGCAGGTCTTCGATGCGGAGTTTGTCGGTTCCTTCGATGCGTATCTCGCTTAAACGGAATCTGCGTCCAGGTGTCGCTTCGTAAACGATGTTGACCGTGCGTCCGTTGAGTTCTTCCGGATCGAGCACCTCGCACGTCTCCGGCGTGCCGTTGGTCACTCCGTTGAGCGGCGGCGTGACGGTGCATCGCGCGACGACTTCGGCGAAGAAATAGCCTTCCTGCTGCAACCTGTTCTCCAACCGGCGCGCTCCCTCTTCGATGGCCGAATATTCCACCGTACCTTCGCGCAAGACAGGAAGCAACTCGCGGCGGCGGCGTTCGCTGAGGTCATAGCCACGAATTTCGACGTTGACGCGCGGACCGACCTTGCCCGTCAACGTGATGGTCACTTGGTTGCGTGCCGAATCGAGGACGACGCGCGGCTCATCAAGCGTCGGCGCGAGATAACCAGCGGCGATGAGCGCCCGACGTATGCGGTTGAGATCACGCCCGAGCGCCTCGCGCGTGAACGGCGCTCCCGGTTGCAAGCGAAGTTCCGACCGCAGGCGCGCATCATTGAATCCGTTGATGTCAATGTTGAAAGCCTCGATGGTCGCCTGCTCGCCCGGCGTGACGCGAAAGACGACGTTCGCCCGCAACCCGCTCGGATCGACTTGCAGTGTGTATTCAACCGTCGCGCGGAAAAAGCCGCGGTCGCGCAAATAGGCTTGAATCAGATCAGCATTGGTACGCAGCGTCTGCTCCGAAAGGCGCGTCTCCGGCTCGAAGACGTTCAAGCGCGCGCGCAACTCATCTTCGGTGATGGGCGCTCCGGGCGACGCATTGATCTCGATGCGCACCTCGCCGATGCGCGGTTGCGGGCGGACGATGAAGCGCAAGCCGACGCTGCCTGCGGACTCTTCGATGACTTCGACGCGCGCGTTGGCGACACGCCCAGAGTCGAAGAGCGCTTGCAGCGCTTCGCGCACGCGCACGGCGGAATAGACGCTGCCCGGAGCGATGCCCGTCAAGTTACGGAGCTCGTTCTGCACGACTTCGTTGGCCGGCGCTCCCTCGAGCAGAACGCGCACGGCGGAGATAGGACGACCTTCGTACCGCCCGACCACTTGCGCCCAAAGCGCTGACGGCACGAGGCACGCTACGCACGCCAGTTTGACGACCGCTTTAACCAACCCTGCTCTTGTGCCCACCATGAACGGCACGCTGTGATTCGACTTTTCCGCGAGCGACGATGAAGGTCGTTTACGTCCGGGAAGTCGAGCCGACTGCGGCTCGGCGCCTTTCAAAGCGCTCCGCTTGCAAAAATCTAGCCCGCGTCCCGGCCCCCTCTGCGCATCCATCGCGCCGGTCGATTTCGTTCAGAAACGTTTCCTGAACCGGATCTCGAAGCTGAAATTGTTGTTGCGCGTCGATGCGATGTTTCCTTCCGTCCCCTGCGTATATTGTGCGACGAACGAGAGCCGATCCGAGACTCGGTACTCGACGATCACCACTTGGTTCTGTTCGGCAGTCAAGTTGGTCGAATAGGTCACCGACAGATTGCGGTTGATCTGACGGCCGACCGTCAGCCGCGCCGTGGGCGTCGCGCCGCCGCGTCCGACGATGAGCGGGTCGATCTCGAAGCGGTTCAAGCCGAACAACCGATCCGTGGCGCGTTGCGCCCGCACGTTGATGAGCGCGTCGGTCAGCAAGCTCGCCGCTGTTCCCAAGCCGGTCTGCGATAGCGTCGAAAGCGACCGCTCGTCGGTCGCCAAACTTCCGGTTGTGATGAGCGACACGATGTCGGCCTGCGGAAGCGACGGTTCGGATCGCACCGTCGCTTGCAATCCCGATGACAGCGGGCCATTGAGGTTGACGATGATGCGGTAGCCGCGAATCTCCGTCTCCGCTTGAATGTTCAGAAGCGGGTCGCTCGTGCGTGGCAGAAGATCTATGCTGGCGCGCACGATGTCGTAGCGATCGTTGCGAAAGTTGAGCGTGCCGCGCGTCGCGGTGATCCGACCTGAAACGATCGGCTCTTCGAGCGAACCACGAATCAGCAACGAGACCGATCCGACGACGTCGGCCAGATTGTTGCGCACCACGAGCGCATCGCGCCCTTCCACGCGCAGGTCCAATTGCGTCGCCGCGCCGAGCGCGCCGCCGCCTTCGGCCAGACTCGGCTCGCGTCGGCGGTTGATCAGGTCAGCGAGGTCTATGTCGCGGCGGTATTCGGCGCGGCGCAAGTTGATCGTTCCGGAGATGATCTGTGCTTCGGTGGAGCCTTGCACAACCAGTTCGCCGTCCGCCGTCGAGCGAAAGCCTTCTGGGAAAGGAACGACCACGTCTTCGGCGCGCACGGTGAAGCGAAATTGTGTCGGCACGCCAAGCAACGCGCCGCCGAGCACGGAGATGCGCCCGCCACCCAAACGCCCCGTCAGCGTCTCGATCTGCGCCTGGTTCGAGGTGAAGCGCACCGTACCGTTGATGCTCGAGATGGTCAAACGCTCGTCGGTGAGCAACGTGGAGAACGAAGCGCCGACCACTTGCGCCGTCCCCGTCAGGCGCGGATCGGCGTAGGTTCCGTTGACGCGCAATTGAACGCGCGCTAATCCGCCGAGAAAGATGTTCGGTGACAGGCCATTGAAAAGGCGCAGATTCAATTCGCCATTGGCGACGAATTGCTGCTTGCCCCCGGAACCGAGGGCCAACGTGCCACCCATGATGATGTTGGTTCCCGGACCGGCAAAGCGCGTTTCATCAACGGTCAGTTGTTGCGGCGAGAACTGCACTGAAAGCGGAGCTGTGGCCGCGATCTGTGTATCGCCGATGACAATCGCCAGTTGCGACAGATCTGCCGTTCCGCGCAGCGCTTGGATGCCGAAACCGTCTTCGCCGTAGAGCGGACCGTTCGCGCGGATCTTTCCGCTGACGCGTCCCGTGACGCGGATCCCGGCGTCGGGGATCAAAGCGGCGAGGAGCGGACCGAGATCGGCATCGGTCAACGTCGTCTCGATGGTTGCCGGAAGCTCTTCCTCGATCAAGCCGATGCGTGCCGTGATCATTTGGGGTCGGCCAAAGAGGCCCGTGGTCAATTCGAGCGTGAACTGTCCGCCGTCGGTGCGCCCCACCAGCGCCAGATCACCCGCCGGACGCCCATTGATGGTCACATCGCGCCCCTTGCCCTCGATCGCGATTCGGTACGTGCGCGGATCGGCGAGCGCCCCCGAAGCCGAAGCCGTAAAGTCCACCACGCCTTCCACTGGCAGATCTCTTCCGGCCAGCGCTTCGATCAGGCCGAAAGGTACGCCGCTGCCTTGCGCGCGCAAATCGAACTGCACGTCGCTCAACGCACTGGCACCCAACGTCACGCGTCCGTTGGCGCTCAACCGTCCCGTTTCAAACTGCGCGTCGAACTGCGCGATGTCGATCTCCCGGCCGTTGAACGTGAGCCTTGCCCGCAGTTCGCGCAAAACTTCGTCGCTAATCCGGCCCGGACCGACCGTGAGATTCGCTTCGCCGCGCATCGCGTCAGGGAAGCCATCGACCACGATACGTCCTGAAACCGCGCCGAGCTGCCCAAGTTCGGCACGCACGCTTTCGCTCAAGCCCGGAACGGCGGCGACGAGCGTCGCCGCATCGGCGCGTTCGAGCGCTGCTTCCAGTCGCGCGTTGTTTTCTCCCTCGCGCGGGATGATCAATGAGAAAGAGATGTGCCCGCCGTCGCGTTCGGTCAAACGTCCATCCGCGATGCGCAGTGCCACCGGCGTTCGTTCGACCGTGGCGCTCAACATGCCTGCGTCGCGTCCGTTGATGACGAAAGGATCGAGCGTCGCTTGTCCGCTGAACAGCGGATCGCGCAACGGCCCGCGCAATGCACCGTTGAAGGCGAAACGCCCTGTCAATTCGATGCCGTAGCTCGACAGTCCATCGGCCAGTTGCGGCACGAGCCCCGACGAAACGATCAAACGCTCAAGCTCGCCAGCGTTCTCCGAATTGATCGCAAGGCGAAGATCGGAATCGCGCTCCAAACCGAACCGCCCCGTCGCTTCGATGCGCGTCGTTCCGGTGCGAAGTTCGGCTCGTTCGACGTTGAACAGCCCGCGGTCGGCATCGAGAGCGATTTCGCCTTCCACTGGCGTTGCGCCGCTGTCTCCCGCCGCATTCAAGCGGGCGCGCACGGTTCCGGAAGCGGTCTCGAGATCCGTTCCAATCAACGCGAGATCTATTTCGCCAGTGGCCCTGCTGGCAATGGGGACAGCGCGGCCCGAAAGCAAGGCCAGCAAGGCGCCGACGTCGAGTCCGGTGAATTCCGCTTGCACGCGCGACGACGCGCCGCGCGCCGTCCCGATGACGAGCTGTCCGCTGGCGCGTCCGTCGAGCAGCTCGGCTTGAAGCTCGCGAAATTGAATCTGGCCGTCGGACGCGACCACGCTGCTCGAAGCTTTGCCGAGTTTGAGTTCGCCGAGGATGCCGCCGCCTAGACTCAAATCGGCGCTCGCACGGTAACGTCCTTGCGCATCGACCACGAAGCGCGGGTTGGCGAGACGAACGCCCTCGACGCGCCCGTTCTCTAGCGTCACCGTGCCGACCGCAACATCGTTGCTCTGCCCTTCGACGCGCCCGCCAACGATCGCGAGCCGAACGCCGGCGATGTTCAAGCTGCCCGTGCGCGCCCCGGCCGCGGCAAGCGTTCCGACGCGCAGGCGCTCGGCCGTGACGAGCGCCCCATTGTCTCGCTCCGTGAAGACGACGCCATCGGCAGCGACGTTGTCGATCTTCGCGTTCGGCGCAGCGATGGAAACAGCGCCAAGGCGCGAAGCCGCGGCCTTCACGCGCCCATCTGCGATCCGTAAGGTTACGCCGCTTGCGCCGACTCCCAACACGCGGGCGGACGAGAAGTTTAATTGCGAAGCGCCGCCTTGTGAAGACGAAGCGCTGAAAAGACCTTCGCGCAGCTCGGCACGCACGTCCCGAAAGACGAGATCAGCGATGGAAAGCGCGCCCGACCGCAGAGCCGCAGTCCGCAGATCTCCGAGCCAGCGAAAATCCGTCCCTGTGCCCATCACGTTGCCGGCGAGCTGGACCATGTTCAAACGAAACGATCCAGCGTTGAGCAGTGCGGCGACGGCACGCCCCTGTGCCTCGTAACTCGCCCCCTGCCCCGAGGCTTGCGCTGCAACGTTCAGCCCCTGCAAGCGCACGCCGTCGATGGCGGCACCGTCGGCAAGAAGTTGCCCTTCGAGACGGTAGCTCGTCCCTTCACCTTGAATGCGCCCGTTGAATGTACCTGCACCACGCAAGGCAACCTCCGGTCCGAACAGATCCGAAAGGCGCGTTAGATCGACCGTGGAAACGACATCGAGGCGGTAGCGCGCTGCGCGCCAATCCTCCAACGTACCCGAAGCTCGCGCTTCCGCAACGGGCGAGCGCAAGATGAGTTCGTCGATGCGCGCGCTGGTTTGATTGATCAACCCGCGCGCTTCGAGTGCGATCCCCTGAATTTGCCGTCCATCGAAACTGAAGTTCGAATCCGAAAAAGCGAGTGTGAACAGATTGGCCCAACCGGCGGCGGGCGCTTGCGGATCTTCGGGCGCGAGCGTCAACTGGAGGTTGCGCGCGTCGCCAGCCAATTCATGGCGCGCGTCGCCATAATGGATCACCGCATCGCGCACGCTGATGCGCGCCGTTGAATACGAGAAGAGAATGCGCCGGTTCGGCTCCGGCGGCGGCAATCTCAACCCGTCGAAGTTCGATCCCCCTTGTTCATCGAAGGTCACCCATAGCTCCAAGCCTTCGACATCGAGCGCTTCGAGATTGATGTTGCGCTGGAGCTTGAGCGCGAAGAGATCCTCGATGCGGACGCGTGCCGTGATGCGCCGCACGCGACCAATCAGCGCGCCGTTGGTCGCGTTGCGAAGGACGAGGTTGCGTATCTCCGCCGTGCGCGGGCCGAGTTGAAAGCGAAAGCCCTCGATCTCGGCGCGGATGTTGTACTTGCCGAGCGTGCTGATGAGCTGGTCGGCGATGAGCGCATCGAGCCGTCCGCTCCGGTAAAAGAAGATGATAGCAAGTAGCGCGATCATGGCGCCGATGAGCAAGACGATCAACGCGCGCCACGCGTGACGACGCGTCACCGGCAAACGCCATCTTCTCCGGTGAACGGCCCGCTCATCGAATCGCCCGGCTGCGCTCTGCTGCTCGTCGCGTTCGTCCGTGGGCATAAAGCACTACCTGTTCGGTCCCTGATACACTACTTTCCGACCGCGCAAAGCGCAAGCGGAGGCTCTGTTTTCGTCGGGGTCTGAACGGTCGGGGGAGAAGGCTGCGGACCGTCAATCGTCGGTCGCCGCGACCGATTCCGGTCTTCGCTCGACATCGAGCGGCACGTGACCGACGATCTCCAACTCGAACCCTTCAAGTGCCGACAGCTGCGGCGGATGATTTGTCAGCAGGAGAATGCGCCGCAAGCCGAGTTCGTGTAGGATCTGCGCGCCGACGCCGTAGTTGCGATCGAGACCGTACCCGGTTTCGACGCTGG
>CAKZOF010000238.1 GCA_937135995.1 uncultured Pyrinomonas sp. | reverse complement strand
CGGAACGACCTCATGCCACCTTTTCAGCGCCGTTCTTTTTGATCTCCTCCGACCGGCGATAGTAGCGGCGGTAGTAGTAGCTGTGTTCATCGAGCATCTCATCGACGCCGTTCAAGACCACTCCCAACAAGCGCTCGCGCGGCAGCGGTTCGAGCAAGCGTTCAAGCAGACTGTAGCGCGTATAGCCCGCGCGGATGACGACCAACGCGGCATCGGCGCGATTGATCAGCACGGCGGCATCGGTGAAGATGCCGAGCGGCGGCGCGTCGATGATGATGAAATCGAACAGGCGTCGCACTTCGGCCAACACGCTGCTGAAACGCGGGCCCGAGAGCATTTCGGCGACATCGTTGCGTTCGCGCCCGCCGGGCAACAGGAAGAGTCCGGCTGGCTCAAGCCGCACGATGGTTTGATCGAGTTCGATTTCGCCAGCGAGCACTTCCGAAAGTCCGGGACGCCGCTCAAGCCCCAAGTAACTGAGCGCGCACGGACGGCGTAAGTCGCCATCGACGAGCAGAGCGCGCACGCCGTGCGTCTGAGCGAGCAGCCAAGCGAGGTTGATCGAGGTGACGGTTTTGCCTTCGAGTACGCCTGCGCTTGTCAGCACCACGGCCTGCACATGACGTTGCTCGCCCGCATGGAGCACGTGTGTGCGCAACGAACGAAACTGCTCGCATTCAGGCGATTGCGGTTGCGTGATGGCGATTAAGTGTTGATCAGCGCGCGCAGCGGAGACATTGAGTGCGGGAAAGCCCGCCACGCGCGCTGACCGCTCAGCGTCCACCGTTGCCCCAGCCACCTGCGAAGCCCAACTGCCTTCGGGGAGTGCCGACCCTAGAGCAGCCGCCGCGTCGGTGCGCTCAGCGGACGCTGAAAAGAGCTGTGGTTCGCGCGCCGCCTTCGGCGTGAAGACCTCGGATCCTTCCAACAGCGCCTCGATCTCCGCGGCGTGCGATGTGCTCGCATCGGAAAGACGCGCTTGGTGTTCCCTCTTTTTGCCGTCCAACTCGGCGGCGCGTTTAAGTGCGTCGAAAACTCGTCCCATAACTTTTTCTCATCCCTTCGTCTTTGTGCCGTCAACCCACTGACCTGCGTCCCGCATGAGCAAGCGATGGTTCATCATCTGCGTCGGCCCCATCGCCGGCGGCCCACAGTTCGGCACGCCCCTCTTCGGTCAACACGCTGGACCGCTCATCCTCGCCAGCGTCCGCCGCATCGCCCGGCCCGCGCGGCAGCAGATCGAGCGTTTCGGCCACCTCTTCGACGATGGCGCGGCTGATGGTCTGTTCGCGTGCGGCGAAACCGGCGATCAGCGCGTTGTCGCACAGGTTGTTGATCTGGCGAGGGATGCCTTCCGAACAACGGAAGATGAAGTCGATCGCGCTCGGCGTGAAGATGTCGGTGCGTTCGGCGCCAGCGACGCGCAAGCGCGTGGTGATGTAGCGTTCTGTCTCCTCGACGTTCGGTAGCGGACGGATCTCGCACCGGAGCGCGACGCGCTGCTTGAGCTGCCGAAGGCGCACGTCGTTCAGAACGGTGCGCAGTTCGGGCTGTCCTGTGAGCACGATCTGCAAGAGCTTAGCCGAATTGGTCTCGAAGTTCGACAGCAAGCGAATCTCTTCCAACACGTTGAGCGACAGCGCTTGCGCTTCGTCGATGATGAGCACCGTGCGCAGCCCGCGCCGATGACGCGACTCCAAGATCTGGCCCAGCGCCGCGAGCAGATCGGCCTTGTTCTCCCAACCCTGAATGTTCAACAGCGTCGGCGAACTCAGATAGCGGTAAAATTCCGGCACCGACAGGCGCGGATTGAAGATGTAACCGACGAGCACGGTCCGCTCCAGTCGCTGCATGATCCACCGCAGCACGGTCGTCTTGCCCGTGCCGACTTCGCCCGTGACGACGATCAAC
>CAKZOF010000237.1 GCA_937135995.1 uncultured Pyrinomonas sp. | reverse complement strand
GCACGGTCGGCCTCGTCTACGGCATCGGCAAGGCGGACCTGACGTGGAACCAGGGCGCGCGCAACGCCATCGAGGTCAGCGTCGAGCTGGTCGGCGAGGCCCGCGAAGCGGTCCTGGTTCAGCAGGCGCTTGATGTTCGCGTAGGCGGCCGTGGGGCCGCCAGCGAGGTGACCGAGCATTGCCCGCGCGGCGCCATCGAGGTCCTCGTCCTGTTGGAGGACGAGGCCCATCGCGTGTCGCGGTTCGATGTCGGTCGGCGAAAGTCGCGCCGCGGTGGAAAGCGCTTCGAGCGCGCCTTGAACGTCGCGCGTCTTTTGTAGCGCGAGTCCCAGATAGTAGTGCGCGTCAGCGTGGTTCGGCAGCAACCGCGTCGCGGTGCGCAGCGCGGCGATGGCCCCGGGCACATCGCGCACGAACCAGCGCGCCGTGCCGAGATAGTAGTAGGCCTCTCCGTAGTCGGGTTTCAGCCGAACTGCCGCTTCGAACTCGGCGATGGCTTGATCCAAAAGCCCTTTGGTGCCGAGCGCGAACCCCAAGTTCAGATGAGCCTCCGGCCACTCCGGCCACAACTTGACCGCCGCTCTGAACTGTTCGATGGCACCATCGACGTCCTGTTGTTTCAACAGAGCGATGCCGCGGTTGTAGTGTTCCGCCGCCAGCGAGCGGCTCTTCTGCGCGACTCCGGCAGTGGGCGGACGGCTTTGCGACGCCGCGCGCTTTCTCTGCGCAACCGAAACAGAGCAGAGAAGCGAAACGAGCGCCAGCATCGCGAGCGTCGATCTTGGCCGAATCATGTTCGTCACCGTGAGTTGGGCTTGAAGTCGCGCACCTGATAGGTTGCGAGCGTCGATCTTGGCCGAATCATGTTCACCTGATAGCGCTTTCCAGCGTGCGTGCCGGTCGAACACCGTGTTCTCACCTGTCGCTTGCATCTTCGAGCGTCGTTCGGCGCGTGGCCATCAACCCGATTCACCTTTTCGCGTTGCGCTGCGTGCGGAGCAACCCTGTACCTTCGCGCACGGTGATGATCTGATTGACGTCCAGATCGTTCAGCAGATCGACTTGTCCGCTGGGCCAGCGGATTTCGAGCTGCTTGATGCGTGTCGCGCGTCCGACGCCGAAATGAACACGCAGGTCGTTTTGCGAGTAGTAGCTTCCGCCGCTTCTCACCTCATCGATCTGCACTCCGTCGTCCGTCACGCACTTGATGCGTGCGCCGATGCCGTCGCGATTCGATTTGACGCCGACCGTTTTGATCTTGATCCAGTTGTTCTGGCCGCTCGTTTCGGCGCGCAGCAGTTCGGGATAAGCGTTCACCGGGTTGATCAGGATATCGATGTCGCCATCGTTGTCGTAATCGCCGAAAGCGGCGCCACGGGCTGGCGAAGGTTCAAGCACGGCTCCGCCGACTTTTTCGGAGATGTCTTCGAAGCGTCCGTTGCGCAAGTTCTTGTAGAGCACCTTGCGCTGGGCGTAGCCGGCTTCGGTGGTCAGCTTTTCGACTTCCGGGTAGACGTGGCCGTTAACGAGAAAAACGTCGAGCCAACCGTCGTTGTCCATGTCGAAGAAGCCGCACCCCCAACCGAGCCAGCGCGTATTGATCCCGATGCCGGAAGCAAAAGTCACGTCATCGAAGATCGCCTTGCCGATGTTGCGGTAGAGTGTCGAAGTGTCTCCGGAGAAGTTGGTCTTGAAGATGTCGAACCATCCATCCCGATCGTAATCGCCGACGGCAACGCCCATGCCAGCTTGCGGTTTGCCGTCGATGCTGAAAGCGCATCCGGCTTCGATGGCGATGTCGGTGAACGTGCCGTCGCGGTTGTTGTGGTACAGCGTTGCTGGTGCCGAATCGTTGGCGACGTAGATGTCGGGCCAACCGTCGTTGTCGAAGTCGGAGACGACGACGCCGAGTCCGTACGTGCCGTTGTTCTTGGTGATGCCCGACCTATCCGAAACATCGGTGAAGGTGCCGTCGCCGTTGTTGCGAAAGAGCATGTTGACGCCGCCTTTCAAACCAGGCGGCCCGCAAGCGACCGTCAACCCTTTGTACAAGCATGGTCCGGTCTCCGGCAGCGGGGCCGTCTTCGGATCAAAGTCTATGTAGCTGGCGACGAATAGATCGAGGTTGCCGTCGCGATCGTAATCGACGAAGGCGCACCCCGATCCCCATTTCGTTCGATTGTTGGCCACGCCAGCCTTGTCCGCCACCTCGGTGAACGTGCCGTTGCCGTTATTGTGGTAGAGCGCGTTTCGACCGTAGTAACTGACGAACAGGTCGTCGTGTCCGTCGTTGTCGTAATCGCCGACGCATACGGCTTGGCCCCATCCGGTGCGCACCAGACCAGCGCGCTCGGTCACATCCTCGAACGTCCCGTCGCCGCGATTGCGGTAAAGGTGGTTCGTCGGGAGCGGATCGCGTGGCGGTCCGTCAAGGCGCGTTCCGTTGACAAGAAAGATGTCGAGCCAGCCGTCATTGTCGTAATCGAAAAAGGCTGCGCCGCAGCCAGTGGTTTCGAGCAAGTAGCGATTGCGCTTCTCGTCGCCGTAGATGGTCTTGGCTGTGATGCCAGCTTGCCGCGCGACGTTGACGAATTTGACGGAGAGATCGTTGTTGACTTGTGTGACCACTGTGGAGAGCAAGAGAAGCACCGACGCCGAGACCGGAACGAATCGCCGAAAGCAGATTGCCATTCGTCGAAGGGGTCGCATCTGATCACCACCTTGCGCCGCGGTTCCAAAAACGATGATTCCGTTCTCATGCATTCGCCCACGCCAGTCCGGCGCGGCGAACTTGATTGTTTCGCCACATCATAGTTAATTCTAGCTTGTCGGCTCAAGCTCTTCGAGGTTGCGTTTTTCGCTCGCGGTTGCGGCAGGCGATTTCAGGAGAGTTCGCGTGTCTTTCGACGCTTTGACGGAAAAAGAACCGCGTACCGGCGAGACAGCGCTCGCCGCGCTACGCCATCGCGATTTTCGGCTCTTCTGGTGCGGACAACTCGTCTCGGTGACCGGCTCGCAGATGCAGCTTGTCGCCATCAATTGGCACGTTTACGTTCTGACCGGATCGGCTGCCGCGCTCGGCATGGTCGGGTTGGTGCGCGTGTTGCCGATCATCATTTGTTCGCTTGTGGGCGGCGTCGCCGCCGATGCGCTTGATCGCAAGCGTCTGATGCTTGCAACGCAGAGCACTATGCTCGTGTCAGCGGCCGTGCTCGCCGCCGTGACGGCGCGTGGCCTGCAGAGCGTCTGGCCCATCTTCTTGTTGACGGCCATTTCGTCGGCCGCTACGGCTTTCGACAGTCCGGCGCGGCAAGCGTTGCTTCCGCGACTCGTCCCGCCACGCGATTTCGCAAACGCCGTGACGCTTTCGTTCATCGTCTTTCAGGTGGCGATGATCGCCGGTCCGGTGTTGGCTGGCCTGTTGCTCAGCAAGCTGGGGCCGGCAGCCGTATATGCGCTCAACGCCGCGTCGTTCATCGCCGTGATCATTGCGCTGCTGCTTATCGAGGCGAGCGGTGCGGTCGAGGCGGTGAATGGAAACGGCGTCAGTTGGCAAGCGCTGATCGAAGGATTGCGGTTCGTCTGGCGCACGCCCATCATCGTGCAGACGATGATGCTCGATTTCGTCGCGACGTTCTTCGCTTCGGCGACGGCGCTGCTTCCGATCTTCGCGGCGGACGTGTTGCAGGTCGGCGCGCGTGGACTCGGCTTTCTGGCCGCCGCGCCGGCCGTCGGCGCGATCATCGCCGGGGCGCTGCTTGCGCGCGTGCGGCAGTGGCGGCATCCGGGAAAGGCGATCGTTCTGGCCGTCATCGTTTACGGCGCAGCGACGGCTCTTTTCGGTCTTTCACGCAACTTCTGGTTTTCGCTCGCGATGTTGGCGCTGACCGGCGCGGCGGACACCGTGAGCACCGTGTTGCGCCAGACGATCCGCCAGCTCGCTACGCCGGACCACCTGCGCGGACGCATGACTTCGGTCAACATGATCTTCTTCATGGGCGGCCCGCAATTGGGCGAGTTCGAAGCTGGCGTCGTTGCCGAATTCATCGGCGCGCCGCTTTCGGTCCTCACCGGCGGCCTCGGCTGCATCTTGGCGGCGCTCGTCGCGCTCTTCAAAGCCCGCAGTCTGCTCGATTACGAACTGCCGGATGAAACGGCAGGGCGGCACACAATGCGGTGAAGACTCACGCTTGAAGCAGGGTCTTTCGTGAAGACTCGCGCGACCAAACGGTAGGATGTGGCGCTGACGAAGCGACGCCCGATCTCTCTTCAGCGTTCGCAAAGACGCGCCTCTTTGTCTCGTTCGCCGCGGCTGTGTTATGTTGATGCGGTTCCAGATAATGGCTCTTTGCCAAAGGGCACGAACCTGTTCATCTCGCGTATGTTTTCAGACTCTCGAACTTCTCCAGCGACGACGCGCACGCGACTGCGCCAACTGGCGGCTGAACTGCAAGAACTCGAAGCCAAGCTTCGGCTCGGTGGCGGACCGGATAAGATCAAGCGACAGCACGAGCAAGGCAAGCTGACGGCGCGCGAGCGCATCGACTTGCTGCTCGATCGCGATTCCTTCTGGCAGGAGATCGGGCTATTGATCGCCTACGATCAGTACGACG
>CAKZOF010000236.1 GCA_937135995.1 uncultured Pyrinomonas sp. | reverse complement strand
AGGAGACGCTCGGGCTCCAGCGGCTTTTCCAGATATTCATCGACCTCGTACTGGGTGCGCGCCTCCGACTCCCAGCGACGGCTCTTGTACACCGCCGTCACCATGAATACCTTCGGGTGGTAGGAGGGGAGCTTCTCGCGCAGCCGAGTGAGCACCTCGAAGCCCGAGGCGAGCGGCATGAGGGCATCGAGGATGAGCAGCTCGGGGCGGGAGCCCAAGGCAGCTTCCAGCGCCTCGCGGCCGTCCCCCGCCTCCAGCACGTCGAGCCCTTTTTCGGCCAGTTGTTTGGCGGCCCATCCGCCCGTCGCGCCCGAGCCAACGACGATGGCATCATAGACTTTCGTGGGCATAACCTTTCGGCTTCAGCTCCTTTCGGGATCCAAGGGTCGCTTTTGTTCAGATGATGCACTTTCTCTCGGCGAGGAGAACCGCTTGCGTTGTGGCGCATGGTAGCACAGGTTCGTTTGCGCCTCAAACAAAGACTTCGCATCGCTCCGTCACCTGTCGCTCTCTCCGACGCCGGGCCTCATCGGCCACCGTAATGTTCAATGCCGCGCAGAGAGCCCCCCACCGACCTTCTCCCACGCGCGGCTCGCGTGCGCTCGTTCCACGGCATCGAGCACGCGTTGGTTTTGGACGCCATCGTGAAAGCTCGGCTGCGGAACGACGCCGCGGTCGATAGCGTCAAGGAAATCCAACACCGTGTGCGTGAAGGTGTGCTCGTAGCCGATGATGTGGCCCGGCGGAAACCAGGCGGCGATGTACGGGTGTTCCGGTTCGGTGACGATCACTTGGCGAAAGCCGCTGTTTGCGCCCTCTTCGATGTATAGTTCAAGCTCGTTCATCCGTTCGAGGTTGAAGACGAGGCTGCCGCGGCTGCCGTTGATCTCGAAGCGGTTGTAGTTCTTTCTGCCGGTCGCAAAGCGTGACGCTTCGATGGTGCCGATGGCACCGTTTTCGAATCGGCAGAGCGTGAGCGCGGCATCATCCACATCGACCGGGGCGCGCGCAGTTGGGTCATCGGGCAACGGACGCTCTTTAATGAAAGTTTCGAGCAAGCTGGCTACCTCGGTGATCTCGCCGACGAGATAGCGCGCCAGATCGATGGAGTGCGAGGCGATGTCGCCCAGCGCGCCCGAACCGGCTTTCGCGCGTTCGAGCCGCCACACGCGCGGAAAGTTCGGATCGACGATCCAATCCTGAAGATAGGTCCCGCGGTAGTGGTAAAGCCGCCCGAGTTCGCCCCGCTCGATCAGCTCTTTGGCAAGCGCGACGGCGGGCGCGCGCCGGTAGTTGTGACAGACCATGTGCGTGACGCCGGCGCGTTCAACCGCCGCGAGCATCCGTTCAGCTTCTGCCAACGTGTTCGCCAAAGGCTTTTCGCATAGGATCGCTTTGCCCGCTTCGGCGGCGGCGACGGCGATGTCGTGGTGCGAATCCCCAGGCGTGCAGATGTCGATGATGTCTATGTCTTTGCGCTCGATCACTTCGCGCCAGTCGGTCGCGTGCTCCTGCCAGCCGTACTTTTCGGCAGCCTTTCGCACTTCCGTTTCGTTGCGCCCGCAGATGACCTTCATCACGGGTTCGATGGGCACGTCGAAGAATCTTGCCACCTGTCGCCAAGCGTTGCTATGCGCCTTGCCCATGAAGCGATAGCCGATCATCGCGACGTTCATCCTCTTCATCTTCGCCCTTCAACCTCGCGCTCGGAAAACATGATCTTTCGCCCGAAAATCTTCCGCGCTGGAAGCGCAGCGGAGCGAACTGCTCTTTGGATCAGGACCGATAGGGCTCGCGCCCGATGCCTTGAACGGGGATCCCTTGCGCGGCCAGCACCTCGTGCTGCAAAGCGTACATGCACGCAGCGGCTTCATCTATTTTGCGCGTGAAGGCGATCGAACCCTGCAGGATCGGTCTCAACCGTTCTTTGTCTTGAATGCGCGCTTTGGGATATTCATGCTCGACGATGAGCGGCGTCCGCTCCACGTCCAGCTCGAGCAGTTCGCGCGCGGCAAGCTGATGGTCCAGCCAATCGACCGTGCGATTCTGCAAATAAGCGAGCGGGTCGTGGCGCGCTGTGCCCGGCAGTTCATGTTCGGCGATGGCGGTCTGCTTCTTCCACGCGTTGGCCTGTTCGCGCGGGTCCGCAGAAGGTTTGCCGTCGCGCCAATCGCCGCGCCGCATCGTCTGTCCGCCGTAGCCCCAAGCGGCTAACCCGCGCGCGTTGATCACCTGTCCTTTCACATGAAATCCAGCGATGAGGAAGTTGTAACCTTCCTCTTTCAGGTACTGGAAGACCGAGCGCGTATCCTGCCCCATCAAGATCGCGTGCGACGGATCGTAGTGAATGCGGAACTGATCGCCGACGCCCGCCTCTTCGCAGATCCGATGCAGGATGATCCACGCGCCCGGCGTGTAAGCGATGTTGTTGTGAAAGTGGTCCATCACGGTCCACCCGGGCATGGGACACTGCTCGACGCGATAGACGAGGCCGCGTTCTTTCGCCGCCCGCAGCAGAGGGATGAAGCTTTCGCGGAAATCGTCGAGGTTCTGCTCCAAGCTGAGATCGAAGTTGCGCCCGACGAAACCGCAGACGGCGGGCGCGCCGAGCATCACGGCGGCGTCCATCACGCGCCGCATGAATTCGTGTTTGCGCGCGCGTATTTGCGGATTAGGGTGAAGCATGTTGTCGAAGTAAGCGACATCGCTCAACTCGATCTTGTTCGCTTCGAGCGCCCGCCGGACGCGGCGCGCGCGCTCAGCGTTGAACGGCTCGCGCAGGTCGAGCGTGTTGGCGACGGGATCGAGCATCGCCTCGGGCGGAACATCTGCTTCCGACGGATGCAGCGCCGCCGATAACTGCATTAGGTCCACGCCGAGTTCACGCGCGAACGCGGCCCACTCCTCGATCGCCAGATCGGGATCGCGATCGCGCACGTCGCGCGGCGTCAACTCTTGCAAGGCGGCGGTCAGGATACCGACCGGCATGAACTTCGGAACGAAAGCTTTGACGTCCATAAAGCTCTCCGTTGCGTGATGCGAGATCGCCCGAAAGTTTTCCGCAAGCGGCGCTCTTCGAGCTGGTTACAACTTCGGGGCGAACGCGCGCTCGATCGAAGCCGCCATCGAGCGCGGCTTCGGGCTACTTGCAAGCGATGCGACCGTCTTTACCGCGGAATTGCGGCGTGCTCGCGGCGCGTTCTTCGCCGAGCGCCCAGCGGATGCCACCGCGCAGGTGCTGGCGAAACCAATCGGCCTGCAACACTTCGTCATGATGGCCGAAGGCCGTGTAGAAGACGCGCCCCTTGCCGTAGAGCTTGGTCCAAGCCAGCGGGTAGTAGCCGGGCTCTTTCGAAACGGGATCGAAATCGACGGCCAGCAGCACATGGGCCACGGTCCGGTCGAAATTGCATATCCTGTAGATTTCGTCGAAAACCGCGAAGCGCTCGCCCAAGTGGCGCGTCGCCGGATGCGTCCGATCTTCCACCATCAACGTGACGCGCATCGGCCGATCATGACCGTTAAACTCGCCCCCGAGCATCTCGATGTATGGCGGGAAGACTCCCTTGTTGAAAGTGTCGCTCGCCGCATGGATGCCGATGAAAGCGTGCCCCTGATTGATCCAGCGGAGAAACTCCTCGCGGTCGGCGAGCGGCAGATCGCCCGACGTGTTGGCGAAGATCACGCCGTCGTAAGAAGCGAGCTGCTGGCGCGCCGTCTTCTGCCGCAACTCTTCGTCCGTGCGGGCGAAGTCGACGCGCCAGCCGTTTTGCTGGCCAAGCTCTTGGATCACGCGCTCCGCTGTCGGAATCGACCGATGGCGGAACCCTTTGGTCACGGTCACCACGAGCAAGCTCTTCGCCGAAGCGCGCGCGCTTCGGCGGTGCGTTTGCCCTTCGGCAAACACGGCGCACGCCGACAACAAGCAGAGCAGAAGTTTGAGACCGATCCGATTCATCTTCTTCACGAAACGCGCGGCGACGATGCAAAGGGCGGAAGACGATCCGCACTCGGATTGAACGTGACGCGCTCGCGCTTCAAATAAGCGATCTTGCCGAGCAGACTGGCCTGCGTCGAACGGTGCCCGTCGAGCACCTCGGAACTGGGCGCGCGACGTGCGCGCACCGCTTCGAGAAAGTCACGCACATGGTCCACCGTCATGTCCCCTTCGGCCTTGACCGTGACAGGCGGCGCGTTGCGCTCGGCACTCACGAAAGTGTATCCGCCGCGCGAGATCTCCAGTCGCCCTTCGGTGCCGATGAACTCGATGCTCGCGCCGCGCGCGCCGGGCGCCAGCGTCCCCTCGAAGGTTGCGGTCCATCCGCCCGGATACTCGAGCAAGACGTTGATCGTATCTGGCGCCGTGCGCCCGTCTCTGTAGTGGTAGATGCCGCCAGCGGCGACCGCAGCGCTCGGCATATCCTCGCCCATGAACCAGTGGACCACGTCGATCCAGTGCGTGAACAGATCGGTGATCATGCCGCCGCCGAAATCGAGATACGCGCGCCAGTTGTAGAACTGATGGGCGTTGAACGGGCGATACGGACGCGGGCCGAGAAACATTCGCCAGTCGAGTCCGGGCGGTTGCGCCGTGAAGTCCGGCTTGCGGAG
>CAKZOF010000235.1 GCA_937135995.1 uncultured Pyrinomonas sp. | reverse complement strand
GCGCCCGCATTGATCACGCCGCCGCCGACGTAGATCACCGGGCGCTCGGCCTTGATGAGCGCGTCGGCCACCGCTTGCACCGCGCGCTGATCCGGCGCCGCCACACTCGGGCGCCGCGGAAACTCGACGTGATCCAGACGCGAAAAGCAACACCGCGCCGCCGAAACATCCTTGGGGATGTCGATCACCACCGGCCCAGGACGACCCGATCGGGCCAAATGAAAAGCTTCGTGCACCACGGCCGCAAGCTCGCTCACATCGCGTACCAAATAGTTGTGCTTGACGCACGGACGCGTGATGCCGACCGTGTCGATCTCCTGAAAAGCATCGGTGCCGATCAGGTTCGTCGGCACCTGCCCCGTGATCACCACCAACGGCGTCGAATCCATGTAGGCGTTGGCAATGCCGGTCACGGCGTTGGTCGCTCCCGGCCCCGACGTCACCAACACCACGCCGACGCGCCCGGACGCACGCGCGTACCCTTCGGCCATGTGAACCGCTCCCTGCTCGTGCCGGACCAAGTAGTGCTTGATCGCGTGACGCGCGCGCCATAACTCATCGTAGATGTGCAACACGGCCCCGCCCGGGTAACCGAAGATCGCTTCGACCCCCTCGCGCACCAGCGCCTCGACTAGTGTCTCCGCACCGCGCGGCATGATCTCGATCGGCGACTCCCACCGTGAAGCCGCCTCATCGTCGCCGCCGTGCGCGACCGCTCCGGAGAAAATGTCCGGTTCTTTTCGCATCGTTCCGGTCTCCTTCCGCCCCCTCGCCTCGCCCGCTCGCGTAAGAGCAACTCTACACCCTCTATATCCTATCTGTAAAATTTATTATTTTTAACTTTTCATAATTAGCTTTTGGGACAATCAGAACGCGCTTGCGGCCGCTGCGGTGGGCGGGCTTTGCGGTCAAAACGCGGGAAAGATCGGTGGGACGGCGTCGCTCCCCGGACCGAGAAAAGAATAAGGGGCACTTCTTAGTGCCCGAAAGCGCGCACGGCATGTCGCCCCAGAACCAGAAGCGGATAGCCCGTTCCGCCAATCGGGAGGCGCCTGCTAGCGCTCGAGAACGCGCACGGCGTCGCCCACCGCGATCCTTCCGCACCCCTCATGCACAAGGTTCTGCCCGAAGAGCACGTCTTGTCCCACTCGCCGATAGGTGGCCAGCGTGCGCAAAGGCTCCGCGTCGGGCGCGCGCCTGCCCGTCGCCTGATCGGTCGTCGTCACAACGCACCGCGCGCAAGGCTTGACGACGCGGAAGACGATGCCCGCGATCTCGATCCGCTTCCACCCATCTTCAGCGAAAGGACCGGCGCCGCGCACCACAATGTTCGGACGGAAGCGGTTCATCGGTACCGGTCGCGCCAATCGACCGTTCAAGTCCTCGAGCGACTCTTCGCCGATGAGCAGGAAAGGAAAGGCATCAGCGAAACCGACCTTGGCGTGCACAGAGATTTGTCGCCCCTGTTCCGTTGCAACGTGCACCAGTCGGCAGCGCCGTCCGAGAAAGTCGCTCGCCCACTGGTC
>CAKZOF010000234.1 GCA_937135995.1 uncultured Pyrinomonas sp. | reverse complement strand
GACCGGTTCGTGCGCGTTGCCGTCTCCGACGCCGGACCCGGAGTCGCGCCGGAAGCGCGCGAGAAGATCTTCGAACCGTTCTTCACGACGAAGGAGCAGGGGACAGGGTTGGGGCTGGCGATCACGCGTGAGATCGTGGAAGCGCACGGCGGACGAATCTTCTTGGACGAAACGGGAGACGACACGACTTTCGTCATTGAACTGCCGAAACGACTTCAGATGCGTGAAGTCGAAGAAGGACGACGCTGATCGAGTCATGCCAGCGACCCCAGTCCGGTTCGATGAGTCTCTTGATTTGCTGGTCTTGCCGATCCGGTCCGTGGAGGTGAACGGTCAACTACCACCGCCTAAAGGCGGTGGCTTGTGTCTGCCACCGGACGCTCCGGTGGCGACACCATCGGCCGGAGGCCGTATCCCGCCTGAAGGCGGGAGTCTCCACGGCCAAATTTCGATGAATTTGACGAGCGTGCTTTCGACGGTTCTTTTGTTAATCGTTTCGAACGCTTTCATGACGGTGGCGTGGTACGGGCACTTGAGGCACAAGTCGAGTCCGCTGTGGTGGGCGATTCTTTCGAGTTGGGGCTGGGCCTTCTTTGAGTACGTCTTTCAAGTTCCGGCGAATCGCCTTGGATCGAACTCCCTGAGCGTTACGCAACTGAAGATCGTTCAAGAATGCATCACGTTGGTCGTCTTCAGCGCGCTCGCTCGCCTCAGTTCGGCGAAACGTTGCGTTGGAACACCGTTCTGGCCTATCTGTTCGTCGTCGTGGCGGTCGTCTTTGCCGTCTGGGATAAACTATGAGGTCGCGTCGAGCAGCGCGCGACAGGTCCTGTCGGCGTGTCAGGGAGCAAGGGGCGATCACGGTCGAGGGGGGAGCGAGAATGCAAGCATGATCGGAAAGATCCTCATCGTGGATGACGAGAAGAATTTGCGCGAATCGCTGGCGGAGGCCGTGGAGGCCGAGGGTTTCCGCGCCGAGCAGGCGGCCGACGGCGCGGAGGCGCTACGGAAGATCGGCGAAGAGGAGTTCGCCTGCATCCTTCTTGATCTGCGAATGCCGCGTGTCGATGGATTGCGCGTGCTCGCGATGATTCGCGAAGGGGAGTTAACGGATGCGCCTGTGATCGTCATCAGCGCTTTTGGCGAGAGCGAACGGACGATCGAGGCGATGCGTCTCGGAGCGTTCGATTTTCTCGTCAAACCGCCCGACATCGAGGAGATCACGCGCGTATTGCGGCGCGCCGTTCGGCAGAGCGAAGCGAATCGGCAGCGGCGCCGTCGTGAAAAGTCGAGCGCAACAGCGGACGATCGCGCCCCGAGGCTCATCGGCACGAGCCAGCGAATGCGCGAGGTGTTCAAACAGATCGGGCGTGTGGACCGATGCCACCGTTTTGATCACGGGCGAATCGGGCACGGGCAAGGAGATGATCGCGCGCGCCATCCACGCCCATTCGGCGCGCGCCGATCAACCATTCGTCGCGGTCAATTGCGGCGCCTTGCCCGAAACTTTGATCGAAGCGGAGCTGTTCGGTCATGAACGCGGGGCATTCACCGGA
>CAKZOF010000233.1 GCA_937135995.1 uncultured Pyrinomonas sp. | reverse complement strand
CGCGACAGCAATTTGACAGCATAGCTACGCACCATGCGCGAATGGGCCGATTTCACCGTGCAGGAGGCCGGCGTCGAGCAGTGCCTTGAGCACGACCGGTACGCCGCCGACCCGGTCGACGTCGACCCGGCCCGCGTCCGCGGGCACGTCCGCATCGACGACGTCACCTTCCGCCACCCCGGCAGCGACGTCCCGGCGGTCGCCGGGGTCACCCTCGACGTGCCCGCCGGTTCGACGCTCGCGCTGGCGGGGGAGACCGGGTCGGGGAAGAGCACGCTCGCGGCGCTGGTCGCCGTGCTCGTCGGCTCGACGCTCTCCAAGGATGGGACCATCGGCGACGTCTATCGCACGAGCTGGCGTCTGGCGGCGCAGACCTATGCGCGTGGGGCCAATACAGCGGCACGCAGCGCGCGCACCGAAGAGTTGCGCAAAGTCACGGAAGCCATCATCGGTGAAGAGGAGAAATAGGCTCGCCGCAAGCAGAACCATGAGACCAGATCGTTGCGCTTTTCACCCGAACAACCACGCGCACGCGCGTTGTCGCTGCTGCGCGCGCCCGCTTTGCCCATCGTGCGACCATCGCGTGCGCGGTTTCCCCTACTGCCAAGACTGCATCGTGGCGGGCGTCGAACTGCTCGAACAACAGCGGCAAGGGCCGCAACTCGCCTATGCCAAGGGATCGCCGCTCGGCGCGCTCCTCTTGTCGCTACTCGTACCGGGATTGGGCGCGGCCTACAACGGACAACCGACCAAAGCGCTGGTCCACTTTGCGACGTTTGCCGGTCTGTTTCAACTGTCGGTGATGACCGATGGAGCACCGATCTTCGTCTTCGGCGGCATCGGCGCGTGGCTCTATGCAGCCATCGATGCCTACAAGACGGCCAAACTAATTCGCGCCGGATTCATGCCGGACGCGGAAGCGGACGCGATCGCGCGCCATCTGACCTCGCATCCGGCGACGTGGGGAGCGGTGCTCCTCTGTCTCGGGGCAACGTTGTTGGTTCGATCGCTGCTGGGCGTGGCGCTGCGTCTGGACGTCTTGCTGCCGCTGGCGCTCGTCCTTTTCGGTGCCTACCTAATCTTCGAGCAACGGCGGCGGCGCAAAGCGATGCACCGCCCCTCGTTCGAAGCGCCGCCGCCATCGGTGGTGGAGGATCGCACCATCCGATTCGATCGGGATCTGCCGCAGACGATGCATCGCCGTCGCTGAATCGAAGCGCTGCCGACTACCCGTCCGGTTGGCGCTCTGCTATCATGTAAGCAAACATGACGGCGGGAAGGAGAAGGATCGAACAATGACCGGTTTTTTGAGGACTGCAGGACGATGGGGTGGCCTTCTGGCGTTGATCGTGCTGATCGTAACGCTGCTCAGACAGTTGGTCGCGCTCGTCAGCACGCTCATCTTTCTCATCAAGTTCGCCATCGTTGCCGCTTTCGTCGGGCTGATGGTGCTCATCGTGTTGGCGACGCTGCGCGAAAGACAACGTCGCCGTCGGCGCGAAGCCGAAGAACTTTGACGTCGCGCCGGACGGGTCAAACGCGAACCATCGTTTCACGTCGCGCGAAGATCGAACCGAGCGCGATCTTCGAAATTTTGCGCGCACCCATCGGGCGAGTCGTCACCTTTGGTCCAGCTCACTTCGCCTCCTAAAATCAGTTTACGGCTCTTGCCGAACCAACGCCCCGTCTTGTGGCAAGGCGTGGATCTGAAATCCCCTCTTGACAGCGGCGTTTTTTTTCGCATAGTATGCGCGCTCGCTTCCAGACGAAGCGAGAGACGTTCGAACGTCTTTGCCGCACTGTTTTAACCAGAGCGAACGAAGCGATGGTTGTATCGAGGG
>CAKZOF010000232.1 GCA_937135995.1 uncultured Pyrinomonas sp. | reverse complement strand
ACGGATAAAGCGGAAGAGATTCTGCGCACGGTCGATGAATCGACCAAGTCATCGACGGGCATGAGCCTCTTCCACATTCTGACGCTCGGATCGATCGGGGCCTCGTTAGCCCTCTTTCTGTCGGGCAAAAAGGAGGCTGGTATCTTCGTCGACCTCTGGCCGCCAACCTTCCAAGCGTTGAAATCCGTGGTCGACAAGATGGAGCAGCGCTAAGGATAACTCGCATACCCTCGCCCGAGGACGGGAGATTGAAGCGTAAGTCTTAGCTCCAAGTTAGGCGTAGCTTCAAGCCCGTCCTCGTCGTCTTCTAACCGCCCCGAGACCAGGGCTGCTTTCCGTTAATTTTTTCGCCGAGTTCATCCGCGAGTGGTCTCCTCGTCTTTACGCGCTCGCCAGTACGAGTCGCACAAAACGACTCCGATATTCCTCGTCCAGACGAGGCCAAGGACTGAAACCAGCGTCGTTGGACAGCGGTGACGCCTGCCGAACATAGGCGCCCTCTGCTACCGCGGCACGACCTCGGAGTTGCTTTTGCGGCAGGCAGCGCGGGCATTTCTCCGACAGCGCTCCGAACAATAGCGCACTTGGTCCCAAACTTTGGCCCATTTCCGACGCCACGCCATCGCACGCCCGCACGTGGCGCAAACCTTTTTCGGCAGATTCTCTTTGCGCACTCTTCGCTTGGGCATCGTGTGCGATGTTGCTTCGCCGATGGACTGTGTTGCGCCCTGCGTCACCGTCGCTCCACCGACTGGCGAGCATCCGGCTCGAAGCTTCTGGTCCACTCGATGTATTTTCGCGCGTTGAATTTACGCCCCATACTCTGAGACGACATGCGGCGCACAAGGCCGAAGATCGGACTTTCTGGCCCCCACGGACGATCGTGCTTGCCGAAGCACCAGAGGATGCCAGCGTATGAATTGGGATCGCGGCCGTCGAGCGCGTACTTGTTGTTCAGATGTTCGAGCAAATGAAACGCTTCGTCGTGCGTCGGGCGCCACTCGATCACCTTTTTGCCCCACAGCATCCGTACGTAGTTGTGTATCTCGCCCGTCCAGAGAAGTTCACGTTGCGTCGCGTTCCACAACTCATCGTAGGTTTGCGCCTCTTCGATCTGTGCGGGCGAGATGATTGTTGGACGCGGATCGTCGTCGTGTGCGCCAAGCGTGCGCTTCGCCCAATCCGGCAGCGCTTCGAGCGAAGCGTAGCGTGGATTGAAGCGCGTGAAGTTGTACGCTAGTTCCCGTCGCACGATCAACTCTTCGAGATAAGCCTCCTTGGCCTGCTGTGGCGCATCCGCGACCTGCACGGCTTCAGCGATCTCTTGCGCCGACAGGTAACCGAAATGGAGGTACGAACTCAGACGCGACGTGCCGTCTGTCTCCGGATGCGTCCGTTGCTCGTGATAACGCGGCAGGATCTTCTCGACGAAGTGCTGCAATCGAGCTAGCCCCGCGCGTCGTCCGCCGCGATAGACGGGCGAAGGCGCGACGTTGTGATCGATGGCGCATCGCGCGACGAGCGCGCCGATTTCGCCATCCTCGAAAACGGTCTCTTCCGGGCAGTTGACCCGCAAGTGTGGATCTTCGACGGCCACTTTCTCTTCGCGAAACGGGACGAAGTAGCGCGGCAACAGCCGCTTGATCTTGGGACGAATTGTGCGCGCGGCATACTCTTCTTTGGCGAAGGCCGACAGCGGCACTAATCCGTTTGAATCGACGGCGAAGACAGGGATGCGCACGCGCGCGGCGATGCGCCGGTTGTGTTCCGGGATGATGAAACACGGGAAGTCGTCCGTGACGAGCAAAGCCGCCTCTTCGGCTAAACGCGCCACCGTATCGCGCGGATCGCGCTCGTTCTTCTGCAAGTAGAAGACGTAGCGGATGCCGAGGCGTTGAAACTCGCGGCGGTTCTCGTTCACGCCTTGGAGGATGAAGGTGTGCAAGCGATCGTTCGCCCACGGGTAGTTGTATTTCAGACCTTCGTAAACGACAAGCGGCAAACGTCGTTCGTTAGCTGCGCGAATGGCGAAACTGAGCGCATGGTTATAGCGCGGACGCTTGTAAACCTGCATCCAATAGAGGATATACCGCGCGCGGCGGTTCTCCTCGCCTCGATTGAGTTGTCTCACGCGGTCGTTCAGATCAACCATCGAATCTCAATCGCCCGCACTCAGCTTCCACGGTCGGCGCGACGCCCCACCTCGCACAAGCAAGCGCCGCGCCGCAACCGCTCTTTCGCCCGCACACAGGAGATTACTTCTTTCCTAGCCGGAAAGTCAGTCCGATCATGACGCTTCGCGGATAACCTGGCGTCGCGTGTATCCGCGCTCTTGGCTCATCCGCAGGATGCACGCGCGAGACGAAGAAATTCTGCGTCTCGTAGTACCTTTTGTCGAAGAGATTATCTATCGCAAAGTTCAGGTCCAACCTGCCCAGCAAACGCTTACTCACGTAAACATCCGCTATATCCAAACCCGCAGCGCGAATGCCAGCGTCGAGCGGGTCCAGCCGATAGCTGCCTGCATGCCGGTAGCGAAGCGATCCGGCAAACCCTCGCCAGCCGGAAAGCGTAAATCCAGCGTTAGCCACCGTATGCGGAGCGCGATCGACGTATTCGCGCGGGTTCGTGCCGCGGAAGAAGGCGTTCATCACCTGCGTCAACCCGCCGTTGAAAGATAGATAAGATGATAAGCGAACCGACAGCTTCACTTCGTACCCATAAGCGCGGCTCGGGCCAACGAACTCCGTGCTCCCGTCATCCGGCACATAGACCTGTTGATTCGACGTGTCGATCAAGAACAGATCGGTCGTCATCGAAAGGCGCTTGTAGTTGTGCGAAGTCCCCACTTGGTAAAAATCCGTCGTCGCGACCTTCGGGCCGTTGGGATACTGGACCACTCCGCGCGCATCTTGACTGCTGATGCCGCGCCCGTAGTTGAAATGAAAAGTTAACGGCACGCCATCGAACGGAGCATAAGAGACGGCGGCTTTGGGTTGAAAGCGCCCTGCGCTTTCGGTGCCCGAAAGCGCCGGCGCGATCTTGTCATCGACGGCGAAACGAAACAGATCGTAACGCGCACCGCCTACGAGATGCAGTCTTCCGCCGAGCAGGTCCAGCGCCTGTTGCGCATACCAACCGACGTTCGCCACACGCGCATGCGCGCTCGTCAAAGGACAACACTCTTCATTAGGCAAAACGCGCGGCAAAAAGGCGCGAACCGGATCGCGACCGATGGAGGGATAAAGCCCGACGTTCGTCTGAAAAGCGTTGAAGTTCCCGCCGACGGTTAGCATTCCAGTTACTCCAGAAATCCGATCGAGCCGCACATACTGCAGATTGGCCCCTTGCTGCAAGCGCGAATCATGCTGCTGTATCTCATCCCCGTACTCGGGATCGACGAGGAAGAAAGTGAAATTGGACCACAGATCGAAGAGCGACCGCGTGATGAACCCATCGACCTTGAGGAGATCTCCGCGCGCATTCTCCCGCCGATAATAAACTCCGATCGTTCCCGCCTCAACTTTGCCGCCATTGTCCGGGTCGATGAAACCGAAACGGTCGAGCTCTCCGGCGAAGACCAGATCGAGCGGAATCTGCCCGGAAGAGAAGAAGCTGTTGCGACCTGCATTCAACTTCACGCTCAAGCTCGATCGCGCGTCAAGCTCCCGCGTGTAATTGCCCGTCACATTATCTCTGTGGTAACGAAGAGGGTTCAAGAAAGGTCCATCGGTGCGTGACGCCTCGTAAGCGATAAAGGAGCGAGAACGCTGCGGGCTGTAAGCGAGAAAGCCCCTGAAAGCGCCGAACGAGCCAGCCTGTACCCGCGCGGTCAAGACGTTTGGCAGGCTCTCTTTCGTGCGCACATGAACAACGCCGAGACCGGAGAAGTCGCCATACTCAGCGGCGAAAGGACCGTTTAAGATATCCACATCGGCGATCAACTCGGGCGTTACGCTCTTTAAAGCCCCGAGATAACCCTGCCCATGCCCTTGTGTCGCTTGATTTTGTTGCACATCATCGACCAACACTTTCAAGCCGCCGAACAATCCGCCGTGGTCGAGATTGAAACCGAAGCGTCGGATTTCGAGCGATTTGCCTCCTCCTTCGTGTTGCCCGGCGTTGATCCCAGCATCGAGCGTGTGGAACAGTTGATCGTCGCGTAAGAAAAGCCCCTCGCGGTAGATCACGTCATTCCTCCGTTCGATGGATGGATCTGTGACCGAGGCAACGATGACAACCGACTCGTGAATCGGCCGAACCAATAGATCAACTGTGATTCGAAGATCATCCGCTCTCTCCTCGGCACCGATCTCGCGCACGGTTCGCTTGATCCCCTTACCTTCAAAGACGAGCGTCACTGATCCGCTCGGCACCCGTAATCGGAATCTTCCTTCCGAGTCGCTCACCGCACGTTGCTCGCCAGCAGACGTTCGCGCGGTGATTTCAACTCCTGCAATCAACTCGTTGCGCTGCGACATGACCGTGCCGGAAATCATTCGCCATCTGTCTACCTCTTGTGCCGAAGCGCTGACGATGAGATGGAATAGCAAGAGGAGAGCTACTTTCGACCAGAGGCGACGTTTCGCACGCCACTTCAAGGGGACAACTCTGACATACACCCGATTGCATCCCGCCTCATGACTAAACGAATCTCCTCGCATGATCGCTCCTTTTCGCACCAGTAACATGAATTTTTATTTCGTAACACCGGGACGCCCAACGAGAACTGACCGATCCATCGATGGATGATCCTGATCTTCCCGAACCCTATCTTCGCCGATCGGTGATCCTCTTCGCCGGAATGGTCAAGAAAAGGCGTCCGTGCTTGACCCCTTTGAAACTAAGCAGCGCGTCTGCGAGCGCACGCACCTTTTCGGCCGGCCCTCGCAGAACAATCACTTCCATGCAATCGTCATGACTGACGTGTACATGCAAAACCGAAATGATCAACTGATAATGCTTGTGTTGCAGATCGGTCAAACGATCGGCTAGATCCGTGACGTGATGGTCATAGACGAACGTCAAAGTCCCAAGCGCATCCGTTGCTTTCGGTTCCTCGTCGAGATGCGCACGCACGAGCGCGTCGCGCATCAGGTCGCGCAACGCCTCTGAACGATTGACGTAGCCTTGACGCTTGATCAGGTGATCGAAGCTTTTGAGCAATTCATCTTCGACGCTTACGCTGAAGCGGATCAACTCTCCCATCGAACGCTCCCGGCCTATGTTCAGGGTCATCTTATAACACGAATTTCAAATTCGTGCTACGGCGGGTAAATGAAGCAAGAACCTTTGCGTACCTTGGCACATCGAACGCGCTTCGTGTTCGACACGCCAGCGAACGATTTAGTGAAGCCCCTTCTGTTGCAGGTCAACCTCAAGATGAGGAAGATGAAGCGAAGGCAGATCCATTATTATTTATTTATAAAGATCGCCTTTGACCGGACGACGCGCAAACGGCACTCTCCGGTTTCGCGCTGACGTAAACGCGAGCTCGATTGTGAGGCTCGATTCTAATCGCAGAGGCTCTATTTAGCCCTTCAGTGACCGGCGTTCGCTCCCACAGCGCGCGTCCGCGTTGTGCGGCGCGCGTGTTTAGCACAGGCAGCGGCCAGCGCTTGATCGACGCGCTCGACGATGTCGCATTCGGGTTTACGACAAACGGTGCTCAGCTCCGAAATGACCAGATACCGCGCGCGCTCCAGCATGCGTTGTTCGCGGAAGGAGAGCGGTTTGAATTGACTTAAGTAAGTCAGCGTCTTGAGGACTTCAGCCACGGCAAAAATGTCGCCCGTGCGCATCTTCTCGGAAAACTCTTTGAAACGATCCTTCCAGTCGGCGGGCGGCGCGTTGAAATCGTCCGCCAGATTCTTCATCAACAACTCCCCCTCGGCGGCTGTGATCGGGGAGCGAAGGCCAACCTCGCGCGCATTATCGACGGGAACCAGCA
>CAKZOF010000231.1 GCA_937135995.1 uncultured Pyrinomonas sp. | reverse complement strand
GAGATCGCTCAGTTGATGCGCCTCGCCTTCGATCCAGAAACCTATCGCCGGCTCTACAGCAATTTCGTCGAAGAGAACCCGTTGTGGAACGAGATCCCATCGAGCACGGGCGATGTCTACGATTGGGATCCGCAATCGACCTACATTCAAGAGCCACCCTACTTCGAAAAGTTCAGCATGGACCCAGGGCCGCTGTGTGACATCAAAGGAGCGCGCCCCTTGGCGATCTTCGGCGATTCGGTGACGACCGATCACATTAGCCCAGCGGGCGCGATCAAACCGACCTCGCCCGCGGGCGTCTATCTGCAGCTTCGCGGCGTTAAGCCGGAAGACTTCAATTCCTACGGCGCACGGCGCGGCAACCACCAAGTCATGGTGCGCGGCACGTTCGCCAACGTGCGCATCAAGAACCTGATGGTTCCGGGCACCGAAGGCGGCGTGACCGTGTTGCAGCCGGTCGGCGAGCGCATGAGTATCTACGACGCCGCCGTCCACTATCAGGCGGCGGGCGTGCCGCTCGTGGTCATTGCCGGTCAGGAATACGGCACGGGCAGCTCGCGCGACTGGGCGGCCAAGGGGACGCGCCTGTTGGGTGTGCGCGCCGTCATCGCCCAGAGCTTCGAGCGCATCCACCGGTCCAATCTCGTCGGCATGGGTGTGCTGCCGTGCCAGTTCAAAGAGGGGATGAGCGCGCAAACGCTCGGACTCGACGGAACGGAAGTCTTCGATCTCATCGGCATCGAAGACGGGATCATGCCACGCGAGGAGATCACGCTCGTCATCCACCGGGCCAACGGGCGGACCGATGAAGTGCCAGTCATCCTGCGCATCGATACGCCCATCGAGGTCGATTACTACCGTCACGGCGGCATCCTGCCCTACGTCTTGCGCCAATTGCTGCAAGCGCAGAGCGGCGCGGAGGGCAAGACGGAATAGGGGCGACGCAGTTTTCGACATCGCAGCGAGCGCTCGCGTCTTTGCACGAAAACGCGCGGGCGCTCGTCGTTTTTGGTGAGAGGCAAGGAACTGCTCTTGCGGGGCGACAAAAGAGAGCGCTGCGCGATCCGAAGCCGAACTCCTACACCGGGGCGCGCTCTACATGCTGGATCAATTCATCGTTTCGCTGCGCCCGAAGCCATGTGCGATGAACCAAGCCGGGACGATGGCGCAAAGAGCGCGCCGCCGCCACGCGCGGTTCGGTGTGTCCATCGCCACCGCGAACAGTGGGAAAGCACACCCATTAGCGTGGCGCGACGCTTGGGCTAAGACTGGGAAGAGAGTCCAAGCCGATGGCAGCCTTCGCCACGCTTCCGACGGAACCATCGAAGTAGCTTCGACGGCCGAGGCTTGAGAGTTCAGGCGACGCCGTCAATGCGCAATGCCGTGGTGAAGCTCGCGCTGCTTCCAGCATCGGCCCGCGTCGTCCTCGTGGTAGAATTGGCCGCGTTTCGATTGATGTTCAAGTGGTGTCGAGGGTGTGAGCATGGTTTGGTTGCTCGGCTGTTTACTGTTCTTCGGTCTTGCGGCGCAGGAGAACAACGGCGCTCTGGTCGGGAGAATCACCGATGCTATCAGCGGCCAACCGATCGGCGGCGCCGAGGTCAGCGTTCAAGGACAGGGGCAAACGGTCACCGACACCGAAGGTCGCTATCGATTGACGCTGGCGCCCGGAACCTACGACGTGAAGATCAGCGCGGTCGGCTACGCGCCGCTCGTCTTGAACGAAGTGAAGATCACGGCGCAGCGCACTACTGTGGAAGATGCGCGGCTGCGTCCGGCCATCGAAGAGCGCGTGGAAGTGCGCAGCGGAGCGTTCGCCGAAAACGACGAGATGGCCGCAAGCAACATCGCGCTTCGCCGCGCAGAGATACGCGAAACGCCTGGCACAGGAGGCGATCCCTTGCGCGCGTTCGACGCGTTGCCCGGTGTGTCCAGCGTGTCGACGGAGTTCGCCGATCTCATCGTGCGCGGCGGCGCGCCCGACGAAAACCTTTACTTTATCGAGAACATTCCGGTCGAAGAT
The DNA here is from genome assembly GCA_937135995.1 of uncultured Pyrinomonas sp. Taxonomy (GTDB): domain Bacteria; phylum Acidobacteriota; class Blastocatellia; order Pyrinomonadales; family Pyrinomonadaceae; genus Pyrinomonas. The sequence continues at coordinate 12,023 of CAKZOF010000231.1, read as the reverse complement.
TTCACTTACTACACCGACCGCTTCGACAACGGACGGGGTGGACGCTTAGCTATCCTTGCGCCCGACGTGTTCGAGCGACTGGACTTTTCGGCGGGCGGGTTCGGCGTCCGCTACGGCAATAAACTCTCTTCAGTGCTCGATATCAAACTTCGCTCCGCGGCGCGCGACCGCGTGCAGGGCGTGCTGTTCGCCGATTCGGGAACGGCAGGCGTCACCGTGGAGACGCCGCTCGGCAAACGCGGCGGATGGCTCTTTTCGGCGCGGCGGAGCTACATCGACGTCGCTTTCAAAGTGATCGATCTGAAGAATTTCGGGCGCCCGCGCAACTTCGATTTCATCAACAAGATCGATCTCGATCTCGCGCCACGGCACAAACTCGTCTTGACAGCGCTCAATTTCTTCGAGCGGTTCACGCTCACACGAGACGAGGCGCGGCGCATCGACCGGCGCGTCGATCGCTTGGAGACGGTGCGTTCGAGTCGGCGCGCCGTGCTTGGCGCGAGGCTGGATTCGGCGCTCGGCGCCGGCGCTTTCTCACAGTTGACCGTGTGGGCCAGCGGTCAGCACGCCGACGGCACGTTTCGCCGCTTGAACGGCCTCCTGCAACGCGCGCGCGACCTGCGCGATGCCGAAATAGGGATCAAAGAAGAGGCGAGCATCGCCGTCAGCCGTCGCCTCAGCGTCGATGCGGGCGGCGGGCTCTTTTTCGAGCAGGCCGATTACTACACCTTCGAGCGTGGCGGTTTCAGCCCGCTTGAAGAAGAGTTCTTCGCACCAACGCGCAGCCATCGCTTGCAACTTGACACCACCACCTCCGGCTACGCTTACGCGCAGGCAAGCTGGCGCGCCGCGCGACGTTTGACCGTCATCCCGGGCATCAGACTCGATCGCTACGGCACAACCCGAGAGACGCTCGCCAGCCCACGTCTCGCTGCTCGTTTGGCGGTCGCCCCACGGTTAGCCATCCGGCTCGCCGGTGGATTGTATCGGCAGCCGCCGTCGCTCTTCATCCTTTCACTCGCGCCCGAAAACCGTCGTCTGCGCGCCATGCGCGCCGTCCACGCGGTCGCCGGAATGGAGTGGCTCGTGCGCGAGGACGTGCGCTTCGTCGTCGAAGTCTATCGCAAGGACTATGACGCTCTGATCGTGCAACCGACGCGCCGCGCTCCCGTCTTCTACAACACGGGCGCGGGCGAGGCCGAGGGCATAGACGTCTACGTGCAAAAAGCACTCGCTGGACGCTTCGCCGGGCAGGTCGCTTACTCGTTTCTCCGGTCACGGCGTCGCTTCGACCGGGAAGGGCCGAGCTTTCCGGCGGATTTCGCGCGCCCGCATCAATTGACGCTCATCGGGATCACGCGCGTGTTCGGCTTCGGACTGGCAGCGAAATACCGCGCCGCCAGCGGGCTCCCCTACACGCCGACCGTGCCGGTTGAATTGCGACCGGGCTTCTTCTTGCAACGCATCGCGCGTCCAGCTGACCGCAATTCGCGCCGGTTGCCCGCCTCGTTCAGCCTCGATTTGCGCGTCGAGCGCCGGTTCGACTTCGGACGCGCGTCGTTTGCGCCCTACGTTGATATGTTCAACGTCACGGGCCGCAACAACTCGACGGAATTGAACCACGAATTCTTTTCGCCTGCGCCGAAAAGGCTGCAAGAGGGGCGGTTCTTGCCCATCTTCGGCGCACGCCTCGAGTTTTAGAAAGAACGGCGCACGAGAAGTTCGCGTGTCTGAAATGTTCGAATAATATGCGAATAAACTTCGAGAGATGCAGCATATTTGCATGTTTATGCAAAATCAGCGTCGGGCCGCGAGTTCGTCGAGGGCGCGCCCCAGCCTTTCCAATCCGGCAGCGAGCGTTTGAGTGTCGCCGCCGATGCCGACGCGGAAATGATCTTCGAGGCCAAAGAAGCGGCCCGGAACCACCGTGGTTTCATATTTTTCGCGCAACAGGCGGCAGAGTTCCTCTACCCGTCCGCCCTTCAAGCGCGGGAAGATGGTGGTACCGAACGGCGCGCGCACGACCTCGATATCGCTCCGCGCGCGCAAGAAGGCGTCGAGCAGCGCGCGGTTTCGTTCGAGCAGCGCGCGTGCCCTGTTGGTGATGCGTTCGATATCGGCCAGCGCGGCGACGCTCAACCTTTCAGCCGGATGGGCCATGATGACGCCGAACAGGTCGTGCAACAACCACATCTTGCGCGCTACGTCTGCCGGTGCGAGCGCCCATCCGCAACGTAGTCCGCTCAACCCGTAAACTTTGGTCAAGCTGTTGGTCGAGATGAACTCCGGGCCGAGATGAAAGGCCGGGTCGGGCGCGCAATCGAACATCGTTTCCAGATAGACTTCATCGACGATGACGTACGCGCCGGCCCGACGCGCGATTCGGCCCACTTCTTTCAAAGTCGCGGCATCGGTGAAAGCGCTGCTCGGATTGTGGAGGTTGGTGATGATGACGAGGCGCGTGCGTTCGTCCACTCGGCGTTCGACCTCGGCGGGGTCGATGGCGAATCCAGCGTCGGCACGCCGCTCGAAGGTTTCGACGCGCGCACCTAGATAACGCGCCGTCGCCACCAGCGGTTCGTACGTCGGATGTTCGATCAACACCCTGTCGCCCGGATCGAGCAGCGCGGCCATCGCCAGATGGTTGGCCATGGAAGCTCCGTGCGCGGTGACGATGTTTTCCGGTGCGACGCGATAGCGCGCTGCGAGCGCATGGATGAGCGGCGGATAGCCATAGAAACCGTCGCCGGTGATCTCGATGGCATCGAGTTCAATGGAAAGCTCGCGCCACGTCATGTTGGCGACGCCGCTTGTCGCCAGATTGAAACGCGCGTGCGCCTGCGTCTTGGCCCACGGCATGTAGTCGGAGTTCTTGATCCGTTCTTGCGTCACGGTCTTCGCCTTCGCCAGAGGAAATAGACGGGCACGCCTGCAAGCAGAACGAGCAAGCCGATGAAGCCATCGCGTGGATATTTGTAGAGCGCGCTGGCGACCACGAGCCAGCACACAGCGATGAAGAAGAGCGTGGTCCATGGATGGCCGGGAACGGAGTTGTCAGGCGGAACGGCTGGCGCGCGTCGGCGCAAGACGAAAAGGGCGACCGCCGTCAGCCCGAACCAGAGCGCATCGATCGAAACGACGTAGTTCAGGATCTGCTCGTAGCGTCCGGAGACGACGACGACGATGGCCAGCAGCCCTTGCAGCAGGATGGCGAACACCGGCACACGTGTGCGTGGATGAAGTTCGCGGACGCGCCGGAAGAAGAGCCCGTCTTCGGCCATAGCGAAATAGACGCGCGGCACCGTCAGCATCCCTTGACTGAGAAGCCCGAGCGTCGAGATGGCGATGCCGACGGCGATCAATCGTGCGCCGGTCGAGCCGAGCGCCGCACGCATGACTTCGGAGGCAGGCGTGTTGGTCGCCATCAACCCTTGCGCGCCGAGCACATGCAGGCAGACGAAGCTGACGGTGGTGTAGATGACGATGACGCACACGACGCCGATCAACAGCCCACGCGGAAGATCGCGTTCCGGGCGGCGCAGTTCGCCCGCCATGAACCCAGCCGTTTGCCAGCCGCCGTAGGCGAAAAAGACCGGGACGAGCGCCGCGCCGAAATCGGTCGCTAGCTCGAAGCCTGACGCATAGCGCGCTGTCGATCGAGCATCCGGCGGCGCCCCTGGGACCAGAAGAAGGCCACACGCGACGAGCGCTGCGATCGCGCCGATCTTTAGGGTCATGAGCAGGTTTTGCGTGGTGCTGCCAGCGCGCACACCCAAGCAATTGATCGCCGTCAAGCAAGCGAGCGCCACGCTCGCCACGAGCCATGAAGGCAACGCGAGAGCTGATAGCTCGATGAAGTAGTGCGCGAAGGTCGCTGCCACCGCCGCCAACCCGCCCGATTGCATGACGAGGAGCAGCGTCCACCCGTAGAGGAAAGCGACGAGCGGATGAAAGGCTTCGCGCAAGTAGGCGTATTGGCCGCCGACTTCCGGTCGGCGCGTCGCCAGTTCGGCGTAGATGAAAGCTCCGCACAACGCAACCGCCCCGCCCACCAGCCACGCACCGATGATCGCCCACGGCGCGCCGAGTTGACGCGCGACCACCGAGGGATTGATGAAGATTCCAGCACCGATGATGCCGCCCATTACCAGCATGGTGGCATCGAAGAGCCCTAGTCGTCGGGCCAACGCGACTTTGGATTCGCTCGCGGTCATCGCTTGCCTCACCTCGTCAGCGCCGGATCGTTCGGCGGATGTCCTTCGTCCGCCCTTGGATTCTGGAAGTCGGCAGTAACCCGGTTCCCCAACGCGGAGCGGGACGCTCGCCCATGACGAGCACCAGCGTTCCGCCGCGCGTGATCTCGTCGTGGGTAATGAACGAACGGTCGAGGCGGCGACCGTTGAGCCGCGCCGATTGCACGTAGATGTTCTTGTCCGAAGCGTTCTCTGCGCGGATGGTGAAGCGCCTGCCGTTCTCCAGATTGAAAGTCGCTTCGGCGAAGAGCGGCGACCCGAGCGCGTAGATCGTCGTGCCGGGCGTGACCGGATAGAAGCCGGCGGCGCTGAAGATGTACCAAGCGGACATCTGGCCGCAATCTTCGTTGCCGATGAGTCCGTCGGGCGTCGGTTTGTAGAAGTCGCGCATGATCTGCCGCACGCGCGCTTGTGTCTTCCAAGGTTGCCCGACGTAGTTGTAAAGATAAGCGATGTGATGACTCGGTTCGTTGCCGTGCGCGTACTGGCCGATGAGTCCCGAAATATCGGGCGGCGCGTTGCCGGTCAACGTGCTTTCGGCGGTGAACAGCGCATCGAGCTTGCGCGCGAAGCTCTCCGGTCCGCCCATCAGCTCGATCAGCCCGTTGATGTCTTGCGGGACGAAGAAAGTGTATTGCCACGCGTTGGCTTCGGTGTAGTGGGCTGAGACTTCGCGCGGATCGAACGGCGCAAGCCAACTCCCATCGCGCTTCTTGGGACGCATGAAGCCGGTCTCGGGATCGAACAGGTTGTGGTAGTAGGTCGCGCGTTCGAGATAGCGCCGCTCGACGTCGCTTCTGTTCAGAAGCCGCGCCATCTGCGCGATGCACCAATCGTCGTAGGCGTATTCGAGCGTCTTCGAAACCGACTCGCGGTCGTCTTCGATGGCGACGTAGCCGCGCTGTTTGTAACCGGCCAGCCCACGCTCGTCGCTTTCGGCGCTGTGTCGCATCGCCGCTAGAGCCTGTTCGCGGTCGAAACCCGTGATGCCCTTGACGGCCGCATCGACGATCACGGGGACGGCGTGATAGCCGATCATGGTGTTGGTCTCGTTGGCGGCAAGCTCCCAGACGGGCAAGCGCCCGCCTTGTTCGTACTGCGCGAGAAAAGTGCGAATGAAATCGCGCGTACGCTGGCGGTCGATGATCGCAAGCAACGGATGGGCGGCGCGAAACGTGTCCCACAGCGAGAAGACAGTGTAGTAGGTGAACCCTCGCGCCACGTGAGCTTTGGAGTCGCGCCCGCGGTAGCGCCCATCGACATCGTTGAAGACGTTGGGCGCGAGCATTAAGTGGTACATCGCCGTGTAGAAGGTCGTGAGCTGATCACGGTTCGATCCGCGGACGACGATGCGACCGAGTTCGCGTTCCCACGCGCGGTCGGCTTCGCGCCGGACGCGCTCGAAATCCCAGTGGGAGAGTTCAGCGGCAAGATTGCGGCGCGCGCCGTCGAGATCCACAGCCGAAATGGCCACCCGCGCGAGGATCGGCTTCCCGTCGCGAGCGTCGAAGCGAAAGAAGGCTTTGACGTTGGTTCCTTGCGCTTCGCGCGCGTTCGGGAGCAATCGATCATCGCGCGCAAGGCCGAACTCCGTGAACGGCGCGGAGAATTCGGCGACGAAATAGACCACTTGGTCGCGCGCCCACGACTGTGAGCGGCGGTAACCCTCGATGCGCGTCGGGCCGACGACGCGCAGCAGCGCGTCGCGCACGCGATCGCGGTGTTGCAGATCGACGATGATATTGGCCTCGTCCGTGCGCGGAAAGGTGTAGCGGTGCAACCCGACGCGCGCCGTCGCCGTCAGTTCGGCTCGGATCTTCTCGTCGTCGAGCAGCACCGAGTAGTAGCCAGGGCGGGCCGTTTCGTTGCGGTGGCTGAAACGCGAAGCGTATCCACGTCGCGTGTCCTCGCCCTCTTTGGCGACGAGATAGATCGGTCCGGCGGTGGGCGCAAACAGAATGTCGCAATAGTCGGGAACGCCGGTGCCGCTCAGGTGCGTGTGACTGAATCCGTAGATCACATCGTCCGAGTAGTGGTAGCCTGAACAGCTATCCCAGCCGGTCAAGCGCGTGTCGGGCGAAAGCTGGACCATGCCGAAGGGAACGACCGCGCCCGGGTAGGTGTGCCCATGCCCGCCTGTGCCGATGAACGGATCGACGTAATCGGTCAAACGCATGGGTGACGCGCCCTTTTGCGCCGATGCTGTGATCGGCAGCAGCGACAGCCAGCACAACATGACAAAGACGCGAACGTTTGCTTTCATCCTCGTCTCCACAAACGGCTTCGGAAGAGGCAAGATTATGCTCCCTCTCTTGCGCCAGAGGCAACGGAAATTTTTCCGCTGGTTGCCTGGCGCGGCCCGCTGGATTGCAATGAGCGATGTTGACCTCCTCGATTCGGAAGCTAAATCGTCGGCGAGGGCTTTCAAACGCGGAGGGCGGTTGGCACATGGCGCAACGAGCTACGCCACGCCCTTTACGAAACGCCGCGCGGCCCGTCGTTCACGGTTCAAAAGGTGCATCGGCAGCGAGAGCCGACGGATCAACCTCTTCGCCCGAAGACGGCGTTGTTGATCCGTTCGACGCGCGCGCCGCGCTCGACGACTTCGATGGGCATGGTGACTTCGCGCGTGCGCGGCGGGTAGCAGACCTCGTCCGTGCAGGCTTGATAGCGGACGCGCGCGCGCAGCGTCAACCGGTCGCCTTGAAAATTGGCTGGCACCGTGACGTTGAACCTTATCACGGCGCGCCCTTCGTATACGGCGATCTGATCTTTGGAGAAGCTGAAGCGCCGGACAACCGGGCGCGGGTAGATCACCGGGCCGACGCGCACGCCCGCTGGCGCCTCGATCTTCACCTCGGTCGGAATGGCATACTTACTCAACGGGCGGTTCGAGTTGACGTGATAGCCTTGCGGGATGTCAATGACGATGGCGGCTTGCACGACGCGCCCGCGCGGCGCGCGATCGAGTGAGTAATAGCCGTTGATCTCGATGGGAGCTTGGGCGCGAGTCGCAAGAGTTGCTGGTCCGATCAGCAACAGAGCAGCAAACGAAAAGAGCAAGAACCTGCGAACCTTTGTTTTCAAGGCGATCTTCCTCCGCTTTCGGGATGTCGTCTCGATTCTACACGGCGCGGTTTCGCTGCACCAAATCGCTTAGGCGGTTGCGCCCCGAACAGGGAGCGGCAACAGACTCCGGCGGCTCGCTAGCGAAGCCAGCCCGACGCGCCCTTGCGAACAGTTCCGCAGCGCTTAGCTGGAAAGGGAAGCCTCGGTCAGATGGCGCGCGGCCAGTTGCCCGCAGGCGGCGAAGATGTCGCGCCCGCGCGGGCGGCGCACGAAGGTTGGAATGCCTTTCGCTTCGAGAATGCGGCGGAAGCTTTCGATGCGTTCATCCGGGGATGGGCGATAGGGAAGCGGTTCGGCCGGATTATGCGGGATCAAGTTGACTTTGGCGCGAAGCTGGTGCCGGTTGAGCAACCGGGCCAGTTGCCGCGCCTGTTCGTCCGCATCGTTGACGCCGCTGAGCATGACGTACTCGAACGTCAACCGCTCGCCTGGCCTGAGCGAACGTTGAAAATCGCGGCACGCGGCCAGCAATTCGGCGAGCGGCCAGCGCCGATTGATCGGCATCAAGCGGTCGCGCAGTTCGTCGGTGGGAGCCGAAAGCGAAACGGCAAGGTGCGGACGATCTTTAACTTCGGCCAGTTGCCGGATGCGCGGGACGACGCCTGCCGTTGACACGGTGACGCGCCGCGGCACGATGTGCAACCCTTCGGGCGCGGCCATGATGCGCAGCGCCTTGAGCAGGGAATCGAGCGCAAGCAGTGGTTCGCCCGCGCCCATGGCGACCAGATTCGTCCCGTGCGGCACGTCGCCCGCTTCGCCGTACACGTCGTTGAGCGCGCAGATGATCTGCTCGACGATCTCGCCTGCCGTCAAGCTTCGTTTCAACCCAAGCTGCGCCGTCAAACAGAAAGCGCACGCGAGCGCGCAGCCGGCCTGCGACGAAAAGCAGATCGTGTCGCGCCGCGCTTCCGGGATGAAGACCGTCTCAACGGGATGACCATCCCGCGTGCGGAAGAGATAGCGGCGCGTGCCGTCAGTCGAAAAGTATCGCGCTTCGAGCGCGAGCGTTCGAAGCGTCGCGCGTTCGACCAGCAGCGCGCGGAAAGCTTTTGGCAGGTCTGTGATCTCCGTGAACGAGCGCACGCGCCGGTTGTGCAGGGCGGAGAAGAGTTGCCGTCCGCGAAAAGGGCGCTCGCCAAGCCCCTCGACGAAACGGACGATTTCATCCAACGAGAGATCGAGCACGTGCAACGGTTCGACCATAACGGTCAATTTTAACACAAGCGGCGCGCTCAGAACCGACCACAAAGTTCACCGCTACCGCGAAACTCGCGCGGTAGCCGGCTCGAGCAAACGCGAAAGATCTTCACGAAGGGCTGCTCAATTCTCCTCGTTCGGCCTCCCGCTGGCCTTGACTTTGCGCGCCACCAGGGCGCGGAAGAAAGTCGGCGGCAGGTCATGAAGCTCCGGATCAGCAAATCCCGTCTTTTCGAGCATCTCTTTGAACTGCGAAAAGGTGTACACATCACCCTGTGGCGTCGTGCCGAGCATCATCATGCCGAACGATGCAGCGATCGGTGGATTGATGCGATCCTCGTCAGGGATGAATTCAACGATCGCCACACTCCCGCCATCGGCGAGCGCGGCATGAATCCGGCGCAGGACGCTCTCGCACGTCGGAACGTCGAAATGATGGAGGAAATTAGGGAGCAGAACGAGATCGTAGTCGCCGCCGTAGTCTGCCTCGAAAGCGCTTCCGGCGATGGTGTGAAAGCGATCTTCGACGCCGGCATCGCGCGCGTTCTGGCGGGCCACTTCGAGCACGTTGGCCCAGTCTAGGGCGGTGACCTCGGTTTGCGGGTGACGTTCAGCGAACGCAAGACCGAACATGCCGTGTCCGGCAGCGATGTCGAGCACGCGCGCTTGGCCGCCCGCTCGCTCGCCCACGATGTTTGCCAGCAGCTTCGCTGGCAGCGCCATCAGCGGGCCCATCGCTCGTGCGAATCGCACCCACATCGGATGTTCCGGCGCGAGCGCCCCTTCGTCGGGCATGAGCGTGCCGCCTTTGCGCACGACCTCTTTGACATCCTTGAAAGCTTCGACGAGCGTCGAGGAGAGAAGGAATTCGATTGAATCCCCGAGGTAAACAGGGGAGCGCCGGTCGAGGAAGATCGCTGAATCAGTTGTGAGCGCGTAACGCTCGCCATCTTTCGCGAGAAAACCGATGATCGTCAGATAGTCGCAGAGGATGCGTAACCCGCGTTCGGAGGCATTGCAGCGATGGGCCAGTTCGTGAACCGTTTCATGCTGCTCCCCGATGGCGGTGAAAAGATCTAACTCAATCGCCGCTTTGAGCGCGGCGGTGCGTTGATAAGCGTTGACCGTTTCGAAGAAAAGGGCTGGTGAAGGTTCAGGCATGTTGGTGGAGCGTCGCGGTGACTGTGTGGTCATGATGAATCTCCTTGGACTCGAGATCTGTTGTCGTTGGGCGCGGATAAGGTAAGGAGCACTGCTCTCGCCTTCGGAAAGAGGCAGTAAAAACTCGCCCGCTTTCGACCGGCAGGTGGTTGCCTCGCCTCAACCACGTGTCCAGTCGAAAGCGGGTCGAGTGGTCTCGCCCCCGGGCGACTTCGGCCGCCTCGCCTCAACCTTGGTCTGCTCGGAGAGGAGGACCATCGCTTGCTCTGAAGGAGACAAGCGAGCTTGAAGCGGATGAGATGCTACGGCACTTCATCCGCCAAAATCATTTGCGCGCAGCGCCCACGGTCGCTGCAGCAGCGCGCTCGATGAGCGGCGAGATGACGTCTTGTCCGTCTGCGTTCGCTTTGGCTTTCAATGTGTTCGAGACCACCGCCGTGCCGTCCGGCTTCAGCAATTTGTATTCGAGGCTTACTTCGTCTTTGGCCTTGATCGAACCGGCAACGTCGGCAGCGGTGTAGATGGCGTTCACGGCGATGGAGCGCGCGACGTAATCGCCCGTCGTGTTGCCATACGGGATAGCGGAAGCCGCCACGTTGCCGATGGCGCTACCCATCGCCCGCCCGAACAAGCCTCCGCTCTTGCCCTTCTTTACGGTCAAGTCGGAGAAGAGAACGTAGTCACAATCCTTTTGCTGTGCTTCGGCCAATGCCTGATCCGGCAGACGCGCTTCAATGGCGATGACTTCGAGGTTCGGTCCTTTCAAAAAGCTAGCGAAGGAGTTGCGCACGCCTTCGGCGGCGCGGGCCGCATCGCCCGGAAGCTGCGCGCGCGGCAGCACCAATCCGAAACGCACAACGCCCGGACGCTTCGGCGTCGAAGCTGGCGTGAAACTCGCTGCATCGGCCGAGGCGTTGGGCACGTTGACCGACGGCTGAGAGGCTGCGGGCGACGAAGCGGCACCGCTCTCGTCTTCCCGGGACATACTGGCAACCATTCCGGCGAGCATCTCGCGCTCATCGCGCGCCTGCGTGTAACCGGCCGGTATCTCGAACAGCGCCGGATCGAGTGGCGTTGTGGTCAGTTCTACCACTTCTTGGGTCATCGTCGTGGTCCGCCCGTCATTGCCGTAAATCGTCGTCGTTTCGATGAGCGGGTAGCCTAACTTGCCTGTGCCGGTGGTCCGCATGATGACGCGATCCTTGCAATCAGGTTGCGCGCTGCGCGTCGGAAGTTGCGGCCTGAGCGTCTCCTCGCAGTGGAAGTCTGTTTGGAAATCCACGTACCAACCGTCTCTTTCCATCCTCCCTTTGGTCTGCTGGCAGGCGTCGGGCGAACTCTCCCACGTCGTCGTCACTTTCAGGTGGCGCGCCAGAAGGCCGAACATTCGGCGGCGTTCCCCGGTGTCAACGACGTTCATCGTGTAGTTGACGACGCCGCCGCGACGTGCCGGGCGCGCTGGCGCGGGTCGGGCTTCGGCTGGTGTTGCCGCTGCAACTGGCGTCGGTTCGTCGTCGAACGGTTCGATAACGTATCTCCGCGCCGCCTCATTCAAACGGACGTTGCGGCGAAGATCGCACTGCGTGAGGTTGACCATGCGGAACTGCCCGCTGCCCCACTCGTTGCGCTGGCGCTTGCCTTTGATGTATGTCGCGCTCTCCATGTTCTGTCCGTCAACCGTCATTCGGCTGCGAATCTTGACGTCGGCGTGCGCCAGCAGAGAGAAGAAGCCGACCAAAATCAACGCGATGAACGACCTTGAGTGCCATCTCATACCCGAACTCATACTAAAATCTCCCGATCTTCTGGCTCCCGACTCTGAGACCTTGGTGCTAAACCCCGGCTCGCGAGAGAGGCGCGTCGAGCCAAAGCACCCTCTCCCCAGCGTCCTCTGACTTTTGTGCCTCTCTCACCGAGCCATCGTTTTGCACCTCTTCCCCCTTGCGCGAAAACTTTGCGAGCCGCCTCCTCATCCATCGCAAGAGTTTCGCTCCGGTGCGCCTTGCCGAAGACCTCGGCCGGAGCGTTCGAAAAGCGAGTTCCGAAATACTTCGGAGCGTGAGGAGACTGGCCTTCAAAAAACTCTTGCATTGAGCGGGTTCGCTTCAAAAAACATTGCTCGCCATCCGATTCTGGTCTAGAATGGCGCAGAGGCGAACCACCATTCTCTGCAGCCCCGGCTTGCAGGGCTGGTCCGCGTGCGACGCGCGAAACATTAATCGTTCGTCCCCAAGCTTGTCTTGACAAAAAGTTGAAAATCGAGTTGACAAAATCCTTACAGCT
>CAKZOF010000230.1 GCA_937135995.1 uncultured Pyrinomonas sp. | reverse complement strand
GACCGCGGACCGCACCAGCGGGTGGTAGATCGTGACCGCGTCGCCGGCCGCGCGGAGCAGCCCGGCGCGCTCGACCTCGTCGAGCGCGGCCTCGTCGGCGTCGAGCGCCGCGGCGGCGTCGGCCACGACGGTGAGCCGGGCGGTGTCGTCGGCGGCCGCGACGAGCAGCCCGGTGACCAGGCCGACCACCGCCGACGCGAGGATGACGCTTGCCCCCATGGCGAAGTTCTGCGGCGTGAGCAGGAGCGGCAGCCGGTAGAGCTCGTTCTGGAACGCCGCCACCAGGATGCCGACCAGCCCGATGCCAGCCGCGAAGCCGACGGGAATCGCCGCTTGAAAAATGCCGAGCGCCGTTGCCCTTTGTTGAGGCGGAAAGTAGTCGGCGATCAAGCTCGGTGTGATCGTCGAGTAAGCCGATTCGCCGACGCCGACGAGCGCGCGCACTGCGCAGAGCGCAAGGGCCGCCGTTGATAGCGCGACTTCGAGGCCGAAGAGTGACAACGTCCAGCGCCCTTCGACGACGAACTCGGTCACAACTCCGGTCAGCGCCGTGGCGATGCTCCAGACGACGGCGGCCATGGCCATCAAACGTGCGCGCGGGAGGCGGTCGCCGAGCAGACCGAACAGCGGTGCGAAGAGCGTGAAAGAAAGAAGGAGCGATGCTTCGATGTACCCGAGTTCCGCATCGCTCAAACCGAGCTTCGGGTCGCGCAACATCAGCGGCGCCACTGCTGGCAGGACCTGCCGGTCGATGTAGTTGAGAAAGTTGGCTAGCGTCAAGAGTGCAAGCGCGTAGATCGGATAACGAACGGCCGTGGCGCGGGCGCCCTCGAAGTTGAAGACTTGTTCGACGATCTTCATCTTTCTCCTTCGGCTTTCGGCAGAAGATCTTTCTCTACCGCTCTGCGCGCGGCGGCGACGACGAATGCGATGCAGTCTCGCCGTCGCTGGCGGACGAGTCACGCGGTGAGCAGTTCGATGACCGCGGGCACGATGTCGACAAGCGAGCGCACGCGCTCGGCCACGAGATCGCGCCCCATGCCCCAAGCCAGCGTCGGCACGTCGTTGAGCGTGTGATTGTGCGTGCTCAAGTCCTCTATGTTGCCGTGGTCGCTGGTGACGATCACCGTCGTCTGGCGGAGATCGACGGCGGCGATGGTCTGGCGCACGAAGCGCGCGAGTTGCTCCAGCGTGCGCTGCGCCGCCTCCATGTCTTGTGCGTGCCCGATGCGATCCGTCAAGAAATACTCGTAAAGCGTGAAACGGTGTTCGATGGCGAGGCGCGCCAGCATCTCGGCGGCTTCTTCGGCGGAGCGTAGTTCGACCTCTTCTCCGCGCGCGATCAACTCCGAATTGGTGAAGTCATGAAACAAGGCGCGTCCGGCGCGCAGATCGTCCAGCGTGCGGAACGGCAGCCCCGCAGCTTCCACAGCGACTGTGGTCGCCGACACCCATCGCGGTCGTTCCTCGAAGAAACGGCGCGTATAAGCGTTGGCAAACGTGTTCGGCCCGATGCCCCGTTGTTGCAGGCGAACGAAGATCGAATGTTCGTGCAGCAGCGCGCGCAGCGGTTGATCGGGGAAGCCTTGCTTATGGTGTCCACGCAAAAGCGGCGCGTTGATGCCGGTCAGCATCGTCGTCTGCCCGGAAGCGCTCTGCGGGCGTCCTTCGACTCCGAGCCGCGCATCGGTGCGCGCCGCGCGCCCTCCGTTCCACACCTCTTCTGTCGTTTGATCGGCGAAGACGGCGAGCGGCGCCGCGCGTTCGCCAAGCAAGTGGAGCGGGTTATGTGGAGAACGCGCGCCGATGCCGAGCCCGTCGATGAAGATCAAGAGCACAGAGGACATCGGCGCATTGTGTAGCATCGGATGCAGTCACATGGCAAGGGAAAGAATCAGAATCGTTCGGAAATCGCGTGCGCAAGATAGAATCGCGCACAAGGGCGCACAACAGGGCGGAAAAGCTCGCACCGGCTTGGTTTGGTCAAGCCACGCCAGAGGCGACGGCTGCTAGGCCATGACGCGAGTTGTGGGCGCGCAAGGGATGTTCACCCAAGCCCCGCAAGGGGCGATGGGAGGTTCCTTTGCGTAAGGCGAAGAGAAGTCACGACGCTGGCGGATCGCTAGCTGCGTTTGGCCGAGTTCATCGGACGCAACCGGTGGCTTTCGGGAATGAGGCCGCGTTCGCGGTAGAGTCGCAGCTTGTTGTGCAGGGTTTTCAGGCTGATCTGGAGCAAAGCGGCAGCGCGTTTGCGATTTCCATCGCATTTCTGCAAAGTTCGCAAGATCATCTGCCTTTCGACCTCTTCGAGAGGCGTCCCGATGGGCAGCGTGATCGTGTCTTCGTCGCGGGGGCGCGTGCGCTGGTCCACCGGGTAAGGGGCGATATGGTGGCGCTCGATCTGTTCGCCGGAACA
>CAKZOF010000229.1 GCA_937135995.1 uncultured Pyrinomonas sp. | reverse complement strand
CTCGTCTTTTTGTGGACCGGTTGGCGCGGGCAAGCGCTCACAGCCACCGCTCTGCTCGTCATCTACTGGGCGCTGATGACGCTCGTGCCCGTCCCCGGATACGGCGCGGGCGATCTCAGCCAGCAAGGCAATCTGGCGGCATACATCGATCGCGCGCTTCTCGCCGGGCACACCTACACGCCCGTTTACGATCCAGAAGGCATCCTAAGCACGCTTCCGGCGATCGCGACGACGCTCTTCGGCGTGCTTGCGGGCCACTGGTTGCGCGCCGATCGCTCGCCGTTTGAAAAAGCGGTTGGGCTGTTCGCTTTTGGCATGATCGGCGTCGTTTTGGGCTGGGTCTGGAACTGGTGGTTTCCGATCAACAAACCGCTCTGGACCAGTTCGTACGTGCTCTTTACGGGCGGGTTGGCGCTTCAGTTCCTCGCTTTCTGCTACTGGTTGATCGACATCAAAGGTTATCGTAAGTGGAGCAAACCGTTCGTCATCTTCGGCGTCAACGCGCTTGCGGTCTTCGTCTTCTCGGCCATCTTGGGGCGGTTGATGACTTTGTGGAAGATCCAGCGCGCCGATGGTTCAATGGGGAACTTGAAGACGTTCATCTACGAGCGCCTGTTCGCTTCATGGGCGCAACCCATCAACGCTTCGCTCATGTTCGCGATCTTTTACGTGCTCTTTTGGCTCGGTGTGATGGCGATTCTTTATCGCAAGCGGATCATCATCAAAGTGTGAAAAGATCAGGACTTAGAACTCAGCATACAGGATGCGGAAGAGATGGGTAGAATTTCATTCACCATTTCAAAGATGAATGTTCAGGGCAATGGGCCGGCGTGGAATACACGGAGCGATCCTTGAGTCACGATGGCGAAACGGAAAAGCGTTTGTGCCAAGGATCAGCGCTGTTGACGCCGAGCGTTTAGAAAATGCCAGTTTGCCTCGGTTCTGCGTTCCGAGGCGAAGTTCCGAACCCTGAACGGGAGACATCGCATGAGACTTGTTACCATTGATTGGTTGATCATCGCCGCTTATTTCGCGCTCTCGCTCGCCATCGGGCTCTACTACGCCCGGCGCGCTGGACGTTCCACTGAAGAGTATTTCCTTTCGGATCGTTCGATGCCATGGTGGCTGGCGGGAACATCGATGGTCGCGACGACCTTTGCCGCCGATACGCCGCTTGCCGTCACCGAGATGGTCGCGCGCAATGGCGTAGCGGGCAACTGGCTCTGGTGGTCCATGTTGGCGAGCGGTATGTTGACGGTCTTCTTCTTCGCGCGACTGTGGCGGCGCGCCGAAGTGATGACCGATGTCGAATTCGTCGAGCTTCGCTATTCGGGCCGGCCTGCCGCTTTCTTGCGCGGCTTCCGCGCGCTTTACTTAGGCCTCCCGATCAACTTGATCATCATGGGCTGGGTCAATCTCGGCATGGCCAAGGTCTTGAGCGGCACGCTCGGGCTGGCCAAATGGCAAGCGCTCGGATTATGTCTCGGCATCACGTTCCTCTATTCGATCTTGTCGGGATTTTGGGGCGTCGTCGTCACCGATGCCGTGCAGTTCGTCATCGCCATGGTCGGTTCGATCGCGCTCGCCGTCTTCGCCGTCGAAGCGGTCGGCGGCATCGAAGGGTTGAAGGCGAAGATCGCGACGGTTACGCCGGTCGGGAGCGCGGAGCCTTTCGGGCCAAAAGCGATCAGCCTCTGGAGCGATGGTTCCATGGCGTGGATGTTGCCGCCGTTGACGCTCGCGGTCTATCTGGCGGTCAACTGGTGGGCCTCTTGGTATCCTGGGGCGGAGCCGGGCGGCGGCGGTTACATCGCGCAGCGGATCTTTTCGGCGAAGAACGAAAAGCATGGCCTGCTCGCGACGCTCTGGTTCAACATCGCGCACTACGCCCTGCGTCCGTGGCCGTGGATTCTGGTCGCGCTTTCGTCGCTTGTGCTCTATCGCGGCGCGACCCTGAATCCTGAAACGGGCCAACCCGACGCGGCTTTCGGTTACGTACAGGCGATGAACGACTTGCTGCCCGTAGGCTTTCGCGGACTGTTGCTCGCTTCGTTCGCCGCCGCCTACATGAGCACGATCTCGACGCAGATGAACTGGGGGGCGAGCTACATCATCAACGATTTCTACCGTCGCTTCGTGAAGAAGGATGGAACCGAGCGCCATTACGTCTTCGCCTCGCGCGTCGCGACGCTCATCATCGTTCTCCTTTCGATCGTCGTCACCTACTACATGAATCGTATTACAGGCGGTTGGGAGTTGGTGCTTGCGCTCGGCGCAGGCACGGGATTGGTTTACATCTTGCGCTGGTATTGGTGGCGGATCAACGCTTGGTCGGAAGTGGCGGCGATGGCCGCGGCACTCGTCGTCTCGCTCGCGCTCCGTTATTTCGTGATTTTCGACAGCTCGACGCCGCTCGGCTTTGCGCAGTCGATTCTGACTACGGTTGGAGTTACGACCTTGGTTTGGCTGGCGGCGACGCTGTTGACCGCGCCGGAGCCGGAAGAGAAGCTGCGGGAGTTCTACCGGCGCGTGCGTCCGGCTGGTCCGGGCTGGAGGCGGATCGCGCGGCTCGAAGGCATGCCGGAGCGCAATGATGAGATCATCGCCAATCTCGCGAATTGGGCGCTCGGGATCGCGCTCGTCTACGCGACGCTCTTCGGCATCGGCGAACTCGTCTTCGGCGCGTTCGGCACAGCGACGTTGCTCTTCCTGTTGGCTGCCGCGTGCGGCGCAGTGATGTTCTGGAACTTGAATCGCACTGGATGGGCCGGTTTGGCGGAAACCGAACGGGCGCGCGCCGAATACGCGGCGCATGATTGAGAGGGCATCCATGAGATTCCGGAAGTCGACCATCTCCCGCGCGTCGAATTTCGGTCTCTGGTTCATCCGCTGCGCGTCGGGCGCGTTCTTTGAAAGCGCAAAGCGGAGCGCGTTTGTTCTCGTCCTCGCTCTGACGGGCATTTGTTGCGCCGAAGCGCGCACCATTCGCGTCATGAGCTACAACATCCACGTCGGCTTCGGGATGGACAAAAAGCTCGACCTTGCACGCATCGCCGCGGTGATCAAACGCGAACGAGCCGACATCGTCGGGTTGCAGGAGGTCGATCGCGGCGTCGAACGGACCGGGCGTGTGGACCAGATCGCGGAGTTGGCGCGCTTGACCGGGATGGATTACGCTTTCGCGCCGAACTTGCGTTATCAAGGCGGCTGGTACGGCGTCGCGATCCTTTCGCGCTTTCCAATCACGAATTTCGAGCACCGGCGCTATCGCAACCGGCGCGAAGCCGAGCGCCGGGGCTTCATCCGCGCCGAAATTCCCATCGACGACCTTCGACTTCAGTTCGTCACGACGCATCTCGACTACCAGTTTGCCGACGGCAGGCTTTTCGAGGCCGAACAACTGTTGCGTGCGCTCGACCCCATCCGCGATCCGCTCATCGTCGCGGGTGATTTCAACGATGAGCCAACCGGACAGACTTACGCGATCATGCGCGCCGCTCTGGCCGATGCGTGGGTCGCTGGCCGCAACGCGTCGGTCAACGGTTTTACCTTTCCGGCTGATGAGCCGGTCAAGAGGATCGATTACATCTTTTATCGCGGTTCGGATCGACTGCGCATCGGACGCGCGTGGGTCGTCGAAACGCTGGCTTCGGACCACCGCCCGGTCGTCGTCGAATTCGAGCTTCATTAAACCCGTAGGCCGAAATCCACTCTCAGCGGAAGCAGCCGTCACCATAGGTCCTGCATCGAGCCGACACCTTTTCCGCTGGAGCTGCGCCCGCCTCCTCGGTGAGGCGCAGTCGACTTTGTTCGGCTCTTGCCTTGAATGCTCGCCGACGTTCTAGCTCGCGCCGAACTTCAAGCGTGGCGAAGTTGTCACCGGAGACAAAAGCGCCACACCTTGCCCGTCGGTCGCTCGCACGAAAGTGGCGTTTTTCCGCCGCCATCAGGCGAGTGCTGTGTGGGGCATGATGTGGTGCGCCGTTTGCATGAGAAGAGGACGCAGGATTTCGCTGATTCCTGAGCTAGCACTCAGCCGAAACCATCTCGCGTGAGAGGAGACGAATGATGAAACGTGCCATCTTGCATAGCGCTTTGTCGGCCGTAGCCGCGATCGGATTGGTCTTCTCCGTCGCGCAGGCGCAGACCACAGCGAACCAGAACAAAAGGTCGAAGCCTTCGCCGGAGCACAAGGCCGCCGTCAAGAAGTGTCAGGATGATTACGTCGCGGCCGTGAAAGCGGCCAAGGGCAAAAAGGGCAAGGAACGCAAAGAGGCCATTCAAGCCGCTAAACAAGCACGCAAACAGTGCATCGCTAACGCTCCGGCCTAGTGAATTGGGCAGAGAGGGCAAGCACTTGTAAGGCCGATGGTGACAGCCTCCCACCATCGGCCTCTTTTTCCTCACTCCTTCGTGCGGACCCCGCCCGCTGAACCAATCGGGTGACCGAAAATCTTTTCGGCGTCGAGGTGGGTCCAAAATGCTCTCTCAGCAATTCGCGTCCCAACCTCGGATAAACGATCCGACGCTGACTCCAGAATCCAAAACGCTCTATCTCTGCTGACGATTCGCGTAGCCGGGGCCGCGTATGACGCGCCCGGCGAGCGTGCCCGTGTGCTTGCCTTGGTCAACGGCGACCTGTCCGTTGACGATGACGAAATTGATCCCTTCCGGATACTGGTTCGGATCTTCGAAAGTCGCGCGATCACGTATGCGCTCAGGATCGAAGATGACAAGGTCAGCGAAGTAGCCTTCGCGCAGCAGCCCGCGATCGCGCAACCCTACGCGCGCTGCCGGAAGACCCGTCATCTTATGGATCGCCTCTTCGAGCGAAAGCAGCTTCTCTTCGCGTACATAACGAGCGAGGATGCGCGGATAGCTGCCCCATCCGCGCGGGTGTGATTTCGAGCCAGAAAGGGGCCCATCAGTGGCGCGCGCGCCGCTATCGGTGCAGATCGAGACAAACGGCGCGCGCAAAGCGGCACGCAGATCCTCTTCGCTCATCATGAAGTAGATCGCGCCCGTCTGCCCACGGTCGGCGATGATGAAGTCAAAGAGGGCATCGAGCGGATCCTTCCCTTGCTCGGCGGCGATCTCCGCGAGGCGTTTGCCTTGATACTTCTCGAGCGCCGGATTGACCACCGATCCGATGAGCACACCGCTGGCGCCGCCGCTCCCCAGGTAGATGTTCTCCCAGTCGTTGGAGTCGGTCATGATCTCGCGCTTCAAACGTTCACGGGTCGGCGCGTCAGCGAGCCGCGCGAGCGTCTTTTCGATGCCGCCTTCGAGCGCCCACGGCGGCAGACACGCTGTCAGAGAAGTGCTCGCCGCCGTGTACGGATAGACATCCGCCGTGATGTCCAGCCCGTTTCTTCTCGCTTGCTCGATGCGCCGCAAAATTTCCGGCATCCGACCCCAATTCTTCTTGTAGGCCGTTTTGAGGTGCCAGATTTCGACTGGGATCTGGGCGCGGCGCGCGATCTCGAAGACCTCTTCGAGCGAAGAATCTATCGCGTTGGCCTCGCTCCGCTGGTGCGTCGCGTAGATGCCGCCGTAAGAGCGCGCGACCTTCGCCAGTTCGACGATCTCGTCCGTTTTGGCGAAGCGGGCCGGAACGTACTGCAACGAGGTCGAAAGTCCAAGCGCGCCGTCGCGCATCGCTTCGGCGACGAGCTGTTTCATCCGTTCAAGCT
>CAKZOF010000228.1 GCA_937135995.1 uncultured Pyrinomonas sp. | reverse complement strand
GGGGAAGCCGAGGATCTTGGCGGCAACGCTGTTCGGTCGCAACCTTTTCACTGCCTCGACGTAGTTCTGCGTCTCGATCCACTCGCCCGCCAGCCGCGTGCTCGACCTTCCGACCCGCTCGTAAGAGATGAAGAAGAAGAGCTTGTTCTTGCCGCTCCAATAAGCTGGCCCCCCCTCGCCAAAACGCGGTAGATAGACGGGCCCACCGAGACTGCCACCCCACTGGCTCAGGAACTGCTCAACGCGTTGCGGATCCTCGCGAATCGCCGTGCCGGCCCGCACGAAATTCTGCCGGGCGTTCAACCCCGGCGTATTCCGTTTAAAAAAGAGGCTCCCGTGCAGCTCGTTGGTCCCTGATTGGGAAACGACCAGCACTTGCGCGCCCGTGTTGCGCCCGTACTCGGCTGAATAATTGTTGGCCAGCACGCGCACCTCTTTGACCGATTCTTGGTTGGGAGTGATGACGGCTGCCCCGCCCCACGCTTGGCTCATGGCCGTCACGCCATCGACTTGGAAGTTGTTCGCCTCGACCCGTTGCCCGTTGGCAGTGATAGGCGGGCGGTTCTCGGTGGCAAAGATCTGATCGTTGGAGCCGCCCGGTCCGACCGTGTTCGGCAAGTTAACCGCAGCGCCCGTTCCGGTGCGCGCGCCGAGACCGAAAATGCCGGGAGCCAAGCGGATCAGCTCGTAGGGATCGCGCCCGACCTGCGGCAAACGTTGTACTTCGGTGGTCGTGATCGTGCCGGCCACTTCGCCGCTCTCGGCACGCAACGGCGCGGCCTCGGCGCTCACCGTGACGGTCTCGGTCACCTGTCCCGGTTCGAGCGTGAAGTTGACGCCGCGCAGCTCCTCAGCTCCGACGTTCACCCGCTCGATGACCTGCCGCTTGAAACCGGCAGCTTCGGCACTGATCGTGTAGCTGCCCGGTGCAAGCCCTGAGAGGCGGTAAAAGCCGGTCTCGTTGGTCACCGTTTGCTGCTCGCGCCCCGTCTCGATGCTCTTCAAAGTGATCGTGGCGTTCGGGATGACCGCGCCGGTCGGGTCGGTCACCACGCCCTGCACCGCCGCTTTGAATTGCGCCTGCGCTTCGCCAACTGCCAAGAGCGCTAGCGCCAGAGTGACAGCCAGTCGGAGAGTGATGAGTCGCATGGATCTTTCTCCCTCTTCATCGATCAAGTCGATTGATCTCGTTCAGAGCAAGGCGGAGAAAATATTTCGAAAGATTTCCAAACGAGCGCGAGAAATATTTCGCGCGCTTGTTTGGCGTTGAAACAGCCATGCTCGTCCGATTACGCGTCGCCATCTCTACCGCTCTTCTGTTCGTCCTAGCATTTGCCGCCAGCCGAAACGGTGTCGGCTGGCAACGACCATCCGCTGACTCGACGGACGCCAAGGTGGAGGCGCTCCTTGCGCAGATGACGCTCGAAGAGAAGCTCGGGCAGCTACAGCTTCTCGACAACCCAGCGGCAGCAGCGGACCGCGCCGCCGCGCTCGACCTCGTCCGCCGCGGACTGGTGGGCGGCATCTTGAACGCTCACGGAGCACAACAGGTCAACGAGCTGCAGCGGCTCGCCATGCAAGAGTCGCGGTTGAAGATCCCGCTTCTGTTTGGCTACGACGTCGTCCACGGTTACCGGACCATCTTTCCCGTGCCGCTCGGCGAAGCGAGCAGTTGGGACCCGTCGTTGGCCGAAGAGACGGCGCGCATCGCCGCCACTGAAGCACGCGCCGCCGGCGTCAACTGGACTTTCGCGCCCATGGTCGACATCGCGCGCGATGCTCGTTGGGGGCGCATCGTCGAAGGGGCGGGCGAAGACCCGTTTCTCGGCGCGGAGATGGCCCGCGCGCGTGTGCGCGGCTTTCAGGGGCGTGCGCTGGCCGCGCCCGATGCCGTGGCCGCCTGCGTTAAACATTTCGCCGCCTACGGCGCCGCCGAAGCCGGACGTGACTACAACACCACCGATCTTTCCGAGTGGACCTTGCGCGAAGTCTACTTGCCGCCCTTCAAGGCGGCCATCGACGCGGGCGTCGAGACCGTCATGAGCGCCTTCAATGACTTGAACGGCGTGCCGGCGTCGGCCAACCCCTTCCTGCTGACCGACATCTTGCGCGGCGAGTGGAAGTTCGCCGGCTTCGTCGTCAGCGACTACACGGCCGTGCCGGAGCTGATCGCGCACGGGCTGGCGGCTGACGAGGCAGACGCGGCCGCCCAGGCACTCAACGCTGGCCTCGACATGGAGATGGTCAGTCGCCTCTTCAACCTGCACGGCGCGCGCCTCGTCCGTCAAGGCAAGGTTCCGCTGGCGCGCATCGACGAAGCCGTGCGCCGCATCCTGCGTCTCAAATTCCGCTTGGGGTTGTTCGACCGCCCGTACGTGGATGAGACGCGCGAAGCGCGCCTCATGCTGGCGCCGGCCCATCTCGACGCTGCTCGCCGCGCTGCCGCCCGTTCGCTCGTGTTGCTCAAAAACCAAGGCGACCTGCTCCCCTTGCGCAAAGACCTGCGCGCGATCGCCGTCATCGGCCCGCTGGCCGACAGCCAGCGCGACGTCCTCGGACCGTGGCACGCCGCCGGTCGCGCCGAAGAGGCGGTGACGCTGCTGCAAGGCATTCGCGCCAAAGTCGGCGCGAAGACCGAGGTCCTGTATGCCAAAGGCTGCGAGATCGAGGGCGGCACCACCGACGGCATCGCCGAAGCCGTGCGCGTCGCCAAAGCCGCCGATGTCGCCATCGTCGCCGTCGGCGAATCGGCTGAGATGAGTGGCGAAGCGGCGTCACGCACGTCGCTTGCGCTGCCGGGCCACCAACTGGCGCTGGTCAAAGCGATTCAAGCGACCGGCAAACCGACTGTGGTTGTCCTGATGAACGGGCGCCCGCTGGCAATCGAGTGGGTGGCTGAAAATGTTCCAGCGATCCTTGAGACGTGGTTTGCGGGCATTCAAGCCGGATACGCCATCGCTGACGTCCTCTTTGGCGACGTCAACCCGGGCGGCAAACTGCCCGTCACCTTTCCGCGCACGGTCGGTCAAGCGCCGCTCTACTACAATCACAAGAACACGGGACGCCCGCCGCAACCCAACAACAAATACACGTCAAAGTACATCGACGCGCCGTGGACGCCGCTCTTTCCGTTCGGCCACGGGCTGAGCTACACGCAGTTTCGCTTCTCCAACTTGCAGCTGAGCCGGACGCGCCTGTCAACCAACGAGCGGCTGGTGGTCACCGTCGACGTCGAGAACACGGGGCAGCGCGCGGGCGATGAAGTGGTGCAACTTTACATCCGCGACGTCGCCGCGAGCGCGACGCGCCCAGTGCGCGAACTCAAAGGATTCGCGCGCATCACGCTCGCTGCTGGCGAACGGCGTACCGTGCGCTTCGAACTCGGGCCTGAACACCTTGGCGCACACGACCGGCACATGCGCTTTGTGGTTGAACCGGGCGAATTTCGGCTTTACGTCGGCAACAGCTCCGCAGGCGGCCTAGAGGCACGTTTCGACGTGTTTGATTGAAACTCCGGCGAGCAAGGCGACTGCGACGCTGAACGTCCCAGCCCAATGAACTCTCCCACCGCCTGGCCTTACAAGGCCGAGGCGGGGGTTTCCGGGATCGCTCCCGGAGGTTCCTGGCTCTTTGACCACTGCGCCTTCGCTTCCGGCGGCAGGCGTCTTACGCCGGTCTCCCCAGGCGTCGCTTCGGACCGTTCCAGCCCTAGAGAACGAAAAATAAGGGTTTTCCTACGGGTTTTGGTCAGCGGTTCTCCTGACAACAATTTCTGAACGCCACGCGCGGCAATGACAACGGCTGCGTTGTGGTCCGCGTTGTCTGCGTGTCCACAGCGGAGGCAGACGAACTCGGCCTGGCTTGGCCGGTTGTCCGGGGATACGTGGCCGCAAACGGC
>CAKZOF010000227.1 GCA_937135995.1 uncultured Pyrinomonas sp. | reverse complement strand
CAAACCGAACGACGTGCAAGTGCAAAAACTGGCCCACCGTTTCGCCGAACCGCTCGGTCTCGTTTCCAAGCGTGGCGAAGCGTACTTGCTCGGCATGGGCGACGAAATGCTCGCGCCGCCGTGGACCAGGGAAGTGATGCGTCTTGTCGAGATGGCCAACGGCGCGACTGTGTCCGTGCAAGAGGTCTTCGGCGCACTCCGCCGCCCGCCGTTGGGCCTGTCGCACGAAGCGTGCCGACTCGTACTCGCAGCGTTGGTCGCCAGTCGCCGCATCGAACTGATCACGGCAGGTGGCGATCGAGTCACGCGCCGCACGCTTGACCGCACGTTGCGGTGGGAAGAGATCGTCGGCGTGGCCCGCGCGGCGAGCATCATGCACAGCGCCGAAGAATTGACCGCTTGGGCGCGCATGCTCACCGGCGAAGAAGCGCTCTCGTCCATCGCCGACCCGACAGCGCGCGAACAGGTGCGCGCCGCCTTGACCGTTTGGCTGGAGCGGTGGCGACAAGAGGCGTTGCTGCAAAGACTCGAACGACTTCCGGACTTCGCTCTTTCGACTCGACTTTGGAACCTGATCGCCGCTGTCAAACGCAGCTTCGGCAGCGCCGCCGAAGTGGTCGAAGCGACGTTGGCCGATCACGTGCCGCTCGAAGAAGGATTACAGCGCGTCGCCGATTGCTTCGCCGACGACATGCATCGCTTCGTGCGCGACCGGCGGCGGCTCGATTACCTCACCCGATTGCTCGATGGACTGGACCGGTGGCTGCGGGTGCGGGCTTACCTCTGCGAAGCGGAACGAACCGAAGTGCCGGAGATCGAAAAACTTCGCCGCGACCTTCTCGCCATGAGCGATGACCCGTTCGCCCTCGGCGATGTGGACTGGGCGGCGGAATTCGCCGAACTCTGGGAGAAGTTCCACGCCCAATACATCGAACACTACGCGACGCTTCACGCCAAAACGCGCGAAGACGAAGCGTGGCCGCGCGTGCTGGAAGAACTGCTGCGTAGCCCGGAGTGGCGCGAGTTCGAAGCGCTTCGTGCCCTCAGCAAAGCCAGCGCGTGGATCGAAGACGAAGCGGCTCGACTGCTCGACCGCGCGCGCGCGGCGCGCGCCTGCCGCTGGCCAGTGCGCGAAACTTTGCGCCACCATCCACGTTGCCTGTGCGGCTTTCGGCTGCGTGATGTGGACGCGGAAGCGCGTTTCGTCCAAGACCTCGAGACGCTGGTTGCCGCCGGACGCGCTGCTTATCGCCGCGCGCTCGCCGCGCTCGGCAGCAACTTGACCGAAGCGCTGCGGCTGCTCGCTCACTCCGAGCCAGCTGGCCGGACTGCTGATCGCGCGTTGGCGCTGGCCGACGCGCTGGAGCGCGAAGAAGCTAGCCTCGCCTTTTCGCGCGAAGATGTCGAGTTGATCGAACGCGCGTTGCAGATCGGCGCGACCGCCACTCCCGTACGCCTGCGTTTGCCGGACGAAATCTTCGGCTTCGTCACCCAAGATGAACTGCGCGCACGGCTCGAACAGTGGCTCAACGCGCTGCCTCAGGCAGCCGCGCTCGTCGAACTCGAGATGCGCGTCGAAACGTAATGCTTCGGCGTTCAGCGTGGGATGTGTCGAGGCCGTGTGAACCTGCGTGAAGAAGCGCCTTCGGCAACGGCCGCTCGTTTCGAGGGTGGTGCGCGCCGCAGTGTCAACTTTCAAGGTAGGCTTTCGCCGCCCACTTGGTTAGCTTCCAGATGCGACTCCAATCCACCCGCCCGTCGCCGTTGCGCCCCCAAAGCTTGGCCGCCAGCGTTCGACGTAGCTGGCGCCCCTCGCGTCGCAGGACCAACTGCTTGGCGTAGGGGCGCGCCGTATCGAAGAAGTTGAACTCCGGATCGGTGATCAAGCCGATGCCTTCGAGCGTCATCAACGCGCGCATGATGTACGTGAAATTGGCCGGCAAGCGGAACGGGTAAGCATAGACGACATCGGCTAGCTCGTAGGTCAACTCTTTGAAGTTAACTTCGCCAAGCTTCAGTTCGAGATGTTTTTCGAAGAGCTTCTCGATCACCGGGCGCACGAACTCCGGATCGAATCCGGGCTTGAGGAAGTTCAGTTTGAAAAGATCGTTCGCCAGTTCGTGCACCTCGCGGTTGACGACGTGAAAAAAGGCATCGACCATCAAGCTCTGTAGTTGCGGCGTGATCCTGCCGACCATGCCGAAATCGAAGAAAGCCAACCTACCATCATCCATGACGAGCAAATTGCCGGGATGCGGATCGGCATGGAAGAAGCCGTCCTCGAGCAACTGTTTGAGGTAGGTGCGAACGAGCAAACGATTGACCTTGACGGGCGAGATGCGCCGCGCACGCAACGCTTCGAGGTCGGTGACCTTGGTGCCGCGGATGAACTCCATGGTCAGAACGCGCGCGGTCGTATGCGTCCAATAGATTTTCGGCACGTAGACGACTCGCCACGTTTGGAAGTTCTCGCGAAAACGGTCCGCGTTCTGCGCTTCCCGCACGTAGTCCATCTCTTCGAAGATGGTCACGGTGAACTCATCGAGCATGCCGCCCCAATCGGCGTTCTCGTTCAATTGCGGATGGCGCTCGAGAAAAGCGACCACGCGCCGCAGGATCGCGATGTCGAAACTGACCGTCTCTTCGAGACGCGGACGTTGGACTTTGACGGCGACCTCCTCACCCGTGTGGAGTCTGGCGCGATGCACCTGCCCGAGCGAAGCGGCAGCGATGGGCGTCCATTCCACCTCAGCGAAGGCCTCTTCGATGCTGCGCCCCAGCTCGCCTTCCAACGTCGCCCGGGCCTGTTCGACCGAGAAAGGCGGAACTTGGTCTTGAAGCGTTTCGAGTTCGCGAATGTAGGCGAGCGGCAGAAGATCGGCTCGCGTGGCGAGCGCCTGTCCGATTTTAATGAACGTCGGCCCGAGCCGCACGAGCTGTCTTTTGAACCACCGAGCCTGCTTGGCCAAGCGCGCCTCTCTGCCTGACGACGCGCCGCGCCCGCCGAACAGCACGGCGCGCACGGCGCGAATCAGAAGATCGAGCGCGCCAGCGCCGAGATGGCGGCCCCAAAGTCGCCACCGCGCGACGGCACCGAGCTGGCGCACTTCTTCGCGCTGTCGCCGACGAACGCGCTGCTGGTAGCGCGCGCGCGCATCATAGTTCTCCAAAAACAGGCAGAGCGCTAGCCACCCGAGCACCCACGCGATCTGCGCCGTGCGCCAGCGCGCGTGCCACACGCCGCGCACCTTTGCGGCGTGGGCGATCGCCCGTTCAGCGCGCGTGCGCAACTCGTCGCGTTCATGGCCGTTTTTCGGCTGAGCGTGCCCGTTGCGCGCTGGCAGCGCGAGGGCGAAACCATTTTGCGACCGCTCGACGTTCAACATATACGTTCGCCGAAGATTAGATGACGAATGTGGCGATCTTGTGGCGTCGGATGGAAGTTTTGATCTCGAAACCGCCGTCGGCCCGCACGTTGCGGCTGAAGGTCGTGCCGGGCGTTGGCCGCGCGGCGCTTTTTTTCACTTCGAGCCTGCTTTTTCGCGGCGTGCCGTTCTTTTTCAAACCACCGCGAGCGCGCGGCGCACGCAAGCGCGGGCGAAATAGCGTTCGGCGCGCGCAACATCGGCGGCGATCTGGCGCGCCAACTCTTGAACCGAATTGAATCGCCGTTCGTCGCGCAAACGGTGGAGGAAACGGACGCGCACCACCGCCCCGTAGAGATCGCCGGTCCAGGCGAGGACATGCGTCTCGACGGTGGGAGCGGCCTGCTGCTCGAAAGTCGGGCGTGTGCCGATGTTGGTCACGCTTCGCCGCCAAGCGCCGTCGATCAGCGTCGCCGTGACGTAGACGCCGCCCTTCGGGATGACGCGATTCTCCACCTGCAAATTAGCTGTGGGCCAGCCGAGGGTTCGGCCGCGTTGTGCGCCGCGCGCGATGCGTCCTTCGATGCCGTAGGGCCGTCCGAGCATTCGCCGCGCGAGATTGACCTTGCCGTCGAACAGAAGTTGCCTGATGCGGCTCGAACTGACGCGCTGACCGCGCAACCTGACTTCCGGCACTTCGTCGGCGACGAAACCGAGTTCGCGCCCGACGCGCCGCAGCAATTCGATGTTTCCGGCGCGGTTGCGCCCGAAAGCGAACCCTTGCCCGAGATAGACCTCTTTGGCCTGCAAACGTTCATGCACGACGTCGCGCAAGAAATCCTCGGCGCTCAACTGCGCGAACTCGCGCGTGAAACGCACGACGATCGTCTGCTCGATACCCAAAAGGCGAAGCCCTTCCAAACGCTGGTCCAGCGTCTGCAACAGAGGCGGAGCGGCTTCCGGGTAGAGCACGGCGCGCGGATGCGGATCGAACGTGATCACCGTCGGCACGGCGCCGATGGCGTGCGCCCGTTCTACGACCGTGCGCATGATGAGTTGATGCCCGATATGCAAGCCGTCGAAGACGCCGAGCGTCAACACCGTCGGACGCGCGATTTCGGCATTATCGAATCCGTGAAACAATCTCATGGCCCTCAAAGTTTCGCAGGGACTTCAGAACTCGGCCCTTGTTCGATCGCTCTCCACCTCGAGGCCGTCGTAGGCGAACTCGACGCCCGGCGGCAGCGCCGCCGCATCGCGCGCGTGTTTGATCTCGTGCGAGATGTGCGTTAGATAAGCGCGCCGTGGCTTGAGCTCTTCGATCAACGTGAGCGCCTGTTCGACGTTCAAGTGCGTCGGATGCGTGCGGAAGCGCAAACAACCGAGCACGAGTACATCCAAGTCGCGGAGTGCATCCGCCGTCTCCGGCGGCATCTCGCTCAAGTCCGTGACGTACGCGAGATCGTTGAACCGAAAGGCGAGCACCGGCAACCGACCGTGAATCACGCTCACTGGAAGCACGTGCAATTCGGGGCCGAAGTCGAACGGCGCGCCCGCTTCGATCACGTGCGGTACGATCTGCGGCAGGCCGCCGCCGAAGTGCGACGGCTCGAAGACGTACTGAAAGATGCGCCGGATGTTGCGCCAGGAATGTTCGCTGGCGAAGACCGGAAGCGCGCCG
>CAKZOF010000226.1 GCA_937135995.1 uncultured Pyrinomonas sp. | reverse complement strand
GCGGACGAACTGGCGCGATCGGCGAGGGCGCGCGCAAAGCTTCACGCCCGAACGTCCACATAGCACGCACGAGCGTCCACAATGAACTTCGACGACCGTTTTCGGATCCCATCTTCGGTTACTCCTCCGGGAAAGCCCCGATTTTTAGGTTGAAGTGCCGCACTACCTTATCAGTAGCAGTAGCGCGAAAAGTCGGCGTGTCGCGCTCCCCTAGTCTACCACCCCAAAGCCAGGTCAATCGTTCGATGCACCTTCGGCCAAAAGCTGCAGCTTCGGATCTGCGCTTTGCTCGAGTTGGTGCTCTTGATGTCGAGTACACGCTTAGTGATTCTTTCGATCAGGCCGAATTCTATGACTTTTCTTATGACTTTTCTGGTGATTTGACAAGAGTTTTCATTCGGTGGCCGCGCGCGCTGGTTTCACCGACAAATAGCCTCTTTTTGGGACCATGAAACTTTCAGAGTGGACGAAGCGGGAAGAGGCAAGGCGTCGCAGCAAAACGTTGCAAGAGGAAGATCAGCGGTTTGAAGATTTTCGTTGACCGGGATTTTCGGAGTCTGTTAGATTATGAGAACATCTTTTGACGAGCGGTTCCAAGGGTAAAGGTCGTTTGGCAGTTGAGGGGGCATAGCCCTTCAACCATCGTCATTATTTGTTCATTCACTCGACAAAAGGAGAGGTACCCCAAAAATGAGCGCACGAGCCGAGACCTTGGCAGCCAGCGTTCCCTATCGCTGGCGAATCGCTGCTGCCGCTTGCAATTGCGGCGCTTAGGCGAACAACAATTCAGCCAGCGTTCCCAAT
Organism: uncultured Pyrinomonas sp.; assembly: GCA_937135995.1. Lineage (GTDB taxonomy): Bacteria > Acidobacteriota > Blastocatellia > Pyrinomonadales > Pyrinomonadaceae > Pyrinomonas. The sequence continues at coordinate 12,650 of CAKZOF010000226.1, read as the reverse complement.
CGCTGGCGAATCGCTGCTGCTGGAGTAGTCATGCAACTGGCCCTTGGAGCCGTGTATGCTTGGAGCGTTTTTCGCGAACCACTAGTTAAAACCTTTGGCTGGTCCATCTCACAAGTCACGCTGACCTTTTCGATCAGCATCTTCGTCCTCGGCTTCGCTGCCTTCGTCGGTGGACTGTGGATGCGCCGCGCTGGCCCGCGTGTGGTCGGCATGACGGCGGGCGTTGTCTACGGCATCGGCGTCGCGGCGGCCAGTCTCTCAGCCAACAAGCTGTGGGTGCTCTATTTGAGTTACGGCCTGCTGGGCGGGATTGGCCTTGGACTAGGTTACATCGTTCCGGTCGCCACACTGGTCAAATGGTTTCCCGACAAGCGCGGCTTCATCACGGGGCTCGCGGTAGCCGGCTTCGGGGCCGGAGCGCTGGTGACAGCGCCTGTGGCGACGCGGCTCATCCAATCATTTGGTCCGCTGACGACCTTCGCCATTCTCGGCATCGCTTATCTGGTGTTGGTCGTTGGAGCCGCTTCCATGATCAGCGATCCGCCGGAAGGGTATCGTCCGTCAGGCTGGGAACCCACCTCGGCGCAACAAGCACAGCGCGCCAAGCGAGACTTCTCGCTCGGCGAAGCGTTGCGCACATGGCAGTGGTACGCGCTGTGGGCCGTGCTCTTCCTAAATGTCAGCGCAGGCATCGCCATTCTGTCGCAAGCGGCACCGATGGCGCAAGAGATCACAGGCGTGAGCGCGCTGGCCGCTGCTGGATTGGTCGGGATCATCTCGATCGCCAATGGCGCAGGGCGCATTCTCTGGTCGTGGCTGTCGGACGCTATCGGAAGACGTCAGGTCTTCCTCATCATGTACCTGCTGCAAGCAGTGATCTTCTTCCTGCTTCCGCAAACACGCAGTTTTTCAGTCTTCACGCTTCTGTGCGCCGTCGTGCTGCTCTGCTACGGCGGCGGGTTCGGGACCATGCCTGCATTTGCCACTGATTACTTCGGGCCGAAAGAAGTCGGCTCGATCTACGGCCTGATGCTGACGGCGTGGTCTTTCGCCGGCGTCTTCGGGCCGCTGCTCATCGCTAGAGTGCGCGAAGTGACCGGCAGCTACACCAACGCGCTCTACATTTTAGGAGCAACGCTGCTCGTCGCCAGCGTGCTGCCCTTCGCGCTCAGACCACCTCGGGCCGCAGTTGATGAAAGTCTCAAGGCGGCGCCGGCCAGAAGCTAGATCAGGGGACGCGCGACGACCGCCACGCGCAGAGGCAACCAAGCTCAATGCGCCCCCTCAGTTCGAGGCCGAAGGGGTTTTCAACGGTAGCCAAAGCGACGCCGTCGAATTGAAGGCTGATGAGTAAAGATGAGAAAAGCAGGCGAGAGGCCGCGGACTTGGAGCCGTGGTTCGATTCATGGGGCGAAGCAAAAGGCGCGCTTCCATCAACGCGCTTCAGCATCTTTGAAGTTCGTCCTGCAGAAGCGCGCCGTCGTCAAGACGACATCGCCACCGAAGAACCGATGGAGATCCGCGTCCTCGCCCGCGCCGCTGATGGATGGGCGCGCCATTCCGTCGCCGTCACCATGCGCACGCCGGGCGACGATTTCGAATTGGCGGTTGGGTTCCTCTTCACCGAAGGCGTCATCAACGACCAACGTGCCGTCGAGCGCATCACCTATTGCGTCGATCCGCACGAACGTCAGCGACAGAACATCGTCAACGTTTATTTGGCCGATGAGGTTCACTTCGACCCGACCAGATTGACGCGCCACGTCTACACGAGTTCGAGTTGCGGCATCTGCGGCAAGGCGTCGCTCGAACTGGTGCGCACAGCCTGCCCGCGCCGGCCGGTGTGCGACCTCCTCTTCACGCCGGAATACTTCTTTGCTCTTCCCGCGGCGCAACGTCGCGCGCAACGCCTCTTTTCGCGCACCGGTGGGTTACACGCCTCAGCGCTCTTCGATGCCGAAGGGCGTTTGATCCTTTTGCGCGAAGATGTCGGACGCCACAACGCGCTCGACAAACTCATCGGTGCGCTTCTTCTGCAAGAGCGTTTGCCCGCCTCGAACATGACCGTGCTCGTCAGCGGGCGGGCAAGTTTCGAACTGGTCCAGAAAGCGTTGATGGCCGGCATCCCCGTGCTCGCCGCCGTCGGCGCGCCGAGCAGTCTGGCTATCGAACTGGCACGCGAATTCGGCATGACGCTCGTCGGTTTCTTGCGTGACGACCGCTTCAACGTCTATGCAGGCGCGGAGAGGGTGCGCCTGCCGAGCGCTTGAAGAGAACAAGCGAGACGGTTCGCTCTTCGCCAGCAACTCGAACTAGCCTGCCGGCACCTGTTGAACGCTCGAAGAGAACCGTGGAGAGCGATTGCTTGCGAAGCGGTTGTGGGCACAAGCCTCGCTTGCCTTGGCCGCGTGGTCGTAGTGCGAAGTCAGCCGAACACATGCGAAGCGCCTCGCCGAAGCGTTCGAGACCTTTTCTGCGCCAGAAGAGAAGCGCGAGATGGAAACGCCCAACGAACAGAGGCGCGCCCGTTTCGTTTTGCGCGTCGGCGAGTTCGAATCTCTCTAAGCCGTGCAGCGCAAGACTCGCTCCCGAAACCGAGACTGCAAAGCTTTTCTTCTTGCCGCATCTACGACATGGGTTGCTCAAACGCTAAGACATGGAACAGAAACGAAGAAGGCGATGCCCTTTCTCCTCGCGGCGTCCGCAGCGAGTGCCGCGCGACTAACCGCTCGGCGAGATGATTCGAGCTGCTCCGAGCGCGCCGCTGGCAGTCATCGGGGAGGCCTCGATTTTCTCTCCGGCCTTGTTCGATCGCGCGCAATGTGTAAAGAAGACCTCGAGCGCTACCAGTTTACGCCTTCTCTCTCCGCCTTTTGATGTCATCGACGATCTCATCCAACGACACATCGGCGAAAAGAGCCGCTCTCTCCTCGGCGTAGTCACCGTAGCCCAAGGTGAACTGCTTCAAAAAGCTCACCGTATTCGTCACGCCCAATTCTTTGTAGAGCAGGCAAAGGGCTTGCTGATTTATTTCCGCCAGCGTTTTTGCTTCCGTGATCGCTTCTCGATCTTCTTGATCAGATCTATTGGATCGACAACTTTGACCGATAGATCCTTTACTTTTCTGGCCTTTCGCAGCAGGTCATCGTCGCACGTGCAAAATTGACACTCCCACGGCTAAAGCTGGTGGGATTCTTGGTTCAACGAGGACTGCCGACGATATGTAGGTCTTATATCCTCTCCCCAAGCGTTTAGCGTCTCCGTGTGCCCCACGGCGACGGGGATATGTCGCATCCCTTCGACCCGGATGTTCTGGGCCGCGTTCAGGTCTCGTTCATGCACCGCCCCACACTCGCATGTCCAAACCCTGTCTGAGAGGGCAAGGTTTTGGTTGATGGCTCCGCACTCTCGACAGAGCTTGCTGCTGGGGAACTGACCTTGTCGATGCTAGCGTCGGCGCCGGCGGTCAACTGCAGCAGATTGGCCAGACGCGCATTGAGCGAGATGAACGCGTGAAGGTTCTCGACATCGAGCAGCATGTCCGGATGGCCCGTGGCTGCCTCGCGTCGCCGTCGGCGCGCCGAGCAGTCTGGCTATCGAACTGGCACGCGAATGAGGTCATGCAGCTAGACGGCGCGCGATCAACCACGCTACCCCGCTCGAAAGCAAGAGCGTGGCGATGGCTCCGGACGGCCCGCGGCGCGGCGTACCTGCGGGAATTGGCGAAGCGCTCGGCGACGGACTAGGCGACGGGCTCGGTGATGGAGTTGGCGACGGACTGGGCGACGGGCTCGGTGATGGCGTCGGCTCCGGACACTGGATGACGATCATCTCCGGGAAACGGCCTTGGAGCCACGGCGCGCCGGCGAGCCGTCCCGTCGCCGGATCGTATGTCACCTGTTCCGTCCCACCATCTTGCGGCTTGGTACCGCCCGGCTCGCCTTGTTTCGCATCGCTCGTGAGTTCGAGCGTGTAGGACCCGTTCTCTAATTTCGCGATGCCGGTCACCGATGCGGCGTGCGAGCCGGCCATCAATTCAACGTCGCATCTGGCACAAACGGCTTCATAGACCTTGTCGATCTCGAACCGTCCGACCGAACTGCTCTTGATCGGCAGATTCTCGTTCTTCAGGTACTCCTCTTTGAGCCGATCCCAGTTCTCTGGCGTGCCCACATTGGGGATGAATCCGAGCACCTCTTTCATTTTCTCGATGGAGATCTTCTCTGCAGGGATGCCGAGAGCGCGGCTCTGGTTGAGCCAGCTTAGGCTGTTCGAGACGGCTGCGGGCACACACTCAGAATTCCCGCACTCTTGGTTCGGAAACTTTTCGAGCGTGCATTTCCCTCCGCTTACGGCGCCGCCCATCAGCGGACCGTTCGGCAAACCGGTGAGCACCGCCCCCCCTTGGATCCCCGTCGAGATGATGACCTTTTCTTCGTGCACGCGAGCGTGCGCGGAACCCTGTGGCATTTCGATTAACGGCTCGGGCGTCAACGCGAAGGCATAAAAGAGCGTGCGAACATCGACGCCCATGGGCGTTTGAAGGTCGAAGTGAATCCGCGCCCGCTGCCGACGCCCCGCCCCCTCGTGACTGAGAACGGGGATGTTGCGCACTTGCCAGGCACCGTTGACGACGAGGTTGAAGTAGAGCGGCTCTTCGCGCCCCACGTAGCTGAGATCAACCGCGCCCCACGAAGAATCAGGGAACGGGCCATCGTCGTAGTCGATGTTGAGCTGCGAGAAACGTAGTTTGGTGGGCACCGCCGCCTCTTGTAGTGGTCCGCTCAACGCGGCAAGCGCGACGGCGGATGCTGCCAACACGATCAACAATTTCGTTGCGCGCATGGACTTGAACCTCCCAACGAGGAGCGAGGTCGGTGACGGCGCGAGGGGGAACAACGGGTAGCACAAAGACGCGCGCTTTGCTCTTCAGGCGAGGACTGCCGCTACTCTCTATCACCGAAGATCAGACGAAGTCAATCGGCGCATGGGGATGGAGCGACGCCGGTTGAGACGACTCGCTCAGCTTCTTGGAGCAAAAGGGCGTCGAAAACCGAAACTTTTCGACGCCCTCTAGGGAGGCAACTCGTTCAAACTGTTAGAAGATCAACTTCAATCCCATGCGCATCGAGCGCCCGCCGCCATCGATCAAATCGTAGTTGAGGAAACTGCCCGCTTGCGTGGCGGTCACATCGTTGGGCGGCACGCCGGTGAACTGCGGATGGTTGAAGATGTTGAAAGCTTCGAGTCGGTATTCGAGCCGCACGCGCTCCGTGAGGCGGAAGAGCTTGAAGAAGCTCATGTCGAAATTCTCCACCGGCTTGGAGCGCTCCGTGTTCCGCCCGAGCGTTGCCGGGCCGGGGAATCCAGAGCCCGCCGGCGCTTGCACAACGTAGACATCGTTGCGCGTCACGCACTGCCCCGTATCGGGGTTGCGCAACCCCGTTGCGCAGACCGAGGTGGCGACCACTTGCGCTCGCGTGTTGCGCGGCGCGCGCGGGTTGCCGAGATCAGGTCGATCCGAGGCCGTGATACCGTCGCCGTTGCGATCCAAACCGTTGACGATGGTAAACGGCGCGCCCGATTGAAGAACTGTCACGCCCGTGATCCGCCAACCGCCGAACACCTGCGCGAGAAGACCGCGTTGCGGACCAGGCAGATCCCAAATGTAGCTGACGGTCAGGCGGTGGGCCCGATGGTAGTCCGAAACGCCGTAATCGAGCTTGAGACCGCCTTGGAAAGCCGGCACCGAGGCGAGCGCCGAAGCGGTCTGACCCGTGGCGAAGATCTCGCTGATCTGATCGGTCAGCTTCGACCACGTGTATGCCGTGTTGACTTGAAAACCTTGGGCGAAGCGCCGATCGACGCGCAACTGCATCGAGTGGTAGTTAGAGTTGGCGCCGCTCGACCGGTAGCGCCTGATCCCGAGATTAGGATAGAGGCGCGCGCCCGTGGTCGGGTTGACTACGGGGTTGAGATCTTCGGTGACGAAGAGCTTGCGCCCCGCCGAACCGACGTAGGCAAGATCCACCACCAGATCCAACGGCAACTGGCGCTGCAGGCCGAGCGACCAGCGTTGCGTGTAAGGGTTGCGGATCCGCGGGTTGAAGACCGAGGTCTGCGAATCGAGTGGTGTTGGCGTGCGCGGCGTCGAAGGGAGCGCGCCCGGGTAGAAGCTAGGTAAGCCGCGCCCCGAAGAAGGGGCGGTGGTCGTGGCCGACGTATTGTTCGGCGAGTCGGCCGCGATGTTCGACAGCATGTTGTTGAAGAAGGTGTCGTAGCTCACCTGGTAGCCGCCGCGAACGACGCTGCGGTCGCGGCCGAACAACCGGCCCAGTAAGCCCGTCTCGAACGCGGGCGAGTAAGCGAACCCAACCACAGGGCCGAAGTTGTTGTTGTCAACTTCGACGCGATTCGGCACGAGGAATTTGGCCGGATCGAAGCCAGCAAAGGCCGGGTACTTGAAGGCGCTGTTGGCCGGCTGCCCGAAGTTCTCGTAGCGCAGGCCGAGCGTCAAGGTCAGATTGGGGGTCGTCTTCCACGTGTCTTGGAAGAAGTAGCTGTGACGAAACAGGTTCGGACGATAAAAGGGCGTCCCGAAGTTGATGTTGGCCGCGCCGCTCGGCCCGCTGAAGTTGTCGATGAAATTGGCGAACCCCGTGTATCCGCCGCCAGCGTTGAACGTGAACGACCCGCGCTCGTTGAACGGCGGGCGTTGACGCGCGCGCTGCCAGAGCAGTTCGACGCCGAAGCGGAAGGTATGTTCGCCATAGACTTTGGTCATCGTGTCTTGCACGAGGTAATTGTTGGCCCGGCGGAACTGCGGGATGTTGGTGTTGATGCCGATGCCGGATAGCTCGCTGAAGCCGATGCGTTGCAACGTGAAGGCGAGCGGCGGGGCCGACGGCGAGATCGGAAACTCGAAACCGATCTTGCCGTAGGGCGAGACGCGCAGCTCGTTGGTGATGGTCGGATTGACTACCCACGTGTAGGTGAACAGAAGGTTGCGCGAGATGCCGTTGAACTCGGTGGTGAAGAAAGGCGAGTTCATCGCGCTCGGCGTAGTGATCGAATCATCATCCAGGTAGCGGGCGGAGAGTTTGTGCCGTTCGTTGAATGAATGATCGAGGCGAATGACATACTGCCGATCGTTCGACTTCTGTCCGGCGGAAACGCCGATCAATCCGGTCTCGATGTTTCCACGATCGATGACGGCGCCCGTTCCCGTTGGACCGACGCCGAGCGCGACGTTGCGCAACGTGGTCACGCCGCGCGCCGCGCCGATGGCGTTCAGATAAAGGTCCACGCGCGGGTTGGTTCCGGGCGGAAAGAGCTGCCGCAAGCGCGCGACCCCCGCTTCGGTCGGGACGCGGAACGGACCGAAGTTCGCCGTGGAGCGACGGCGATCCCACTGGATGCCGAAGAAGAAGAAGGTCCGATCGCGCCCGCTGATCACGGCCGGGCCGCCTTCGCCGAAGCGCGGCAGGTAGAGCGGTCCACCGATGGTCGCGCCGAAGATGTGTTCGGTGAACACGGGCGGCTTGGTCAATCCGCTCAAACGCTGTCCATTGGTGGTTGCGTTGAAAGCTTGCGAAGCGATCAGGTAACGCGCCGTTCCGTGAAATTCATTGGTGCCTGATTTGGTGATCAGGTTGAAGACGCCGCCGCCAGCGCGCCCGAACTCGGCGCTGAACAGACCCGTCTGTACCGAGACTTCGGCGATGGCATCATCGTTGTTGATCTGCGTCGCTGGACCGGTCACGGAGATATCGTTGTTCTCCGTGCCATCGATCAGGTAGTTGTTGCCGCGGGGGCGCTGGCCATTGACCGAAAACTGCGAGGCGTTGCCGAACGATGCGCCACCAGTCGGCGTCGCCACGCCCGGCAGCAGACGCGCCAGATCGTACGGATTCAAACTCGCCGTCGGCAGCGAGGTCACCTGTCGCGGCGTGAAGTTGCCACCGCGCACCGAGTCGCTTCGCTGCAACAGTTCGCCGGTGCTCGCGCTGACATCGACGACGACCGCGGTGGTGCCGACCTCTAACTGCACGTCGAACGTGGTCGCGCGATTGGCTTGCACCTGAACGGCGCGGATCGAGACTGGCTTGAAGCCAGTAGCCGAAATCGCGATGTCGTAAACGCCGAGATCGACGGCATCGAAGCGATAAAGTCCCGCTTCGTTGGTCGTCGTGGTGCGCGTCTGATTGGTCGCTGTGTTGGTGATGGTGACGGTGGCGCCGACCACAACCGCGCCGTTCTGATCGGTGACCGTGCCGGTGACGGTTCCGCGGCTCGTCTGCGCCGAAGCTGAAGAAACGGCCAGCAAAAAGATCACCAACAAAGCCCGATAAGCTTTGCAGGTCATAAACTCCCTCCTTCGAGATTTCCGGTAAAGCGTGCTCCTCGCAACTCCTTCGGCAAAAGCCGTGCCAAAACAGCCGGGCATCGCGGCGTGTTGAAAATGGCCGAAAACTCGGCGATGACGTTTGTTGCCGTCCGCCGCGCCCTCCGAAAATTTGGATGGTCCATCCAAATTTTTGGACGAACTGCACGCTGGGAGCACTGATTGATCGTCGCGCGCAGGTTGCGCTGGTGCGCGCGCTTTCGTCGCAGCCAGCGCACCTGAGCCCCTCTCGCCCAACGCCAATGGCCAACTGGAGCCGGCCATTAAGATCGTCGAGACGACCGTTAGTCAAGCGCGCAGAGATCCGTTCCGGCGTTCATCACGCAGGCATCTGTCACCACGACCTCGAAGAGGACGAAGCTCGAGCGCGCAGAGATCCGTTCCGGCATTCATTGCTTGAACGCGCACGCCCTTTCCGCCATACTCTTTTGTTCGTCCGAACGCGCCCGTCCGATGATGAGCGACGGCGGGTCGTCTCTTCCGCCTCGCCGTCGATGGCGAACCGGCGCATGAGCGCACGCCGTGGCGCGGTTGAATCAGCACGAGAGTTTCAAAGCGAGATGGTGAAAATAGACGTCCCTGCTTACGTCGAAAATCAAGAACTGATCGAGTGGGTCACTCGCATGGCGGAACACTGCCGGCCCGAAGCCGTCCACTGGTGCGATGGGTCGCAAGAAGAGTATGACCGCTTGTGCCAAGAGATGGTCGAGCGCGGCACCTTCATCCGCCTCAATCCGGAGAAGCGGCCGAACTCGTATCTGGCGCGCTCGCATCCGAGCGATGTCGCCCGCGTCGAGGATCGCACCTTCGTCTGCTCGATCAGCAAGAGCGACGCCGGACCGACCAATAACTGGATGAACCCCAAAGAGATGAAGGCGATCCTCAACGCCAAGTTCGACGGTTGCATGCGCGGGCGGACGATGTACGTCATCCCCTTCTGCATGGGGCCGATCGGGTCGCCCATTTCGCAGTTCGGCGTGCAGATCACCGATTCGCCTTACGTCGTCGTGAGCATGCGCATCATGACGCGCATGGGGCGGCGAGCGCTCGACGCGCTCGGGCAAGGCGAGTTCGTCCATTGCTTGCACTCGGTCGGCATGCCGCTCGCACCGGGCCAGCGTGATGTCGCGTGGCCTTGCGCGCCCGATCCCAAGGATAAGTACATCGTCCATTTTCCCGAAGAGCGCGCGGTGGTCAGCTTCGGTTCCGGCTACGGCGGCAACGCCCTTTTGGGCAAGAAGTGCTTGGCGCTGCGCATCGCGTCGGTGATCGGGCGCGACGAAGGGTGGCTGGCCGAGCACATGCTGATCGTTGGCGTCCAGTCACCCGACGGACGCAAAGATTACGTCTGCGCGGCTTTTCCGAGCGCTTGCGGCAAGACCAACTTCGCGATGATGATCCCGCCGAAACCTTTCCGTGATGAGGGCTGGCGAATCACCGTCGTCGGCGACGACATCGCGTGGATCAAGCCGGATGAAGAGGGCAAGCTGCGCGCCATCAATCCGGAAGCTGGGTTCTTCGGCGTCGCGCCCGGAACCAATTACGCCACCAATCCGAACGCGATGGAGACCATCCGCGCCAACACGATCTTCACCAACGTCGCCCTGACCGACGACGGCGACGTTTGGTGGGAAGGCATGGATGGCGAACCGCCTGCACATCTGATCGATTGGCAGGGCAACCACTGGACGCCCGGCTGCGGGCGCAAAGCAGCCCACCCTAACGCGCGCTTCACCGCGCCCATCACGCAGTGCCCGGTGGTCGACGAACACTTCGACGACCCGCGCGGCGTGCTCGTTTCAGCCTTCATCTTCGGCGGGCGCCGCAGCGCCGTCGCGCCGCTCGTGCTCCAGTCTTTCAACTGGGCCTTCGGCGTCTACATGGCGGCGACCATGGGATCAGAGATGACGGCGGCCGCCTTCGGCAACATCGGCGAAGTACGCCGTGACCCCTTCGCCATGCTGCCGTTTGCGGGCTACCACATGGGCGACTACTTTTCGCACTGGCTCAACTTCGGACGGAGCATTCCCGAACCGCCGCGCATCTTCTCGGTCAACTGGTTCCGCAAGGACGAAGCGGGTAACTACTTGTGGAAAGGGTTCGGCGAGAACATGCGCATCCTCAAGTGGATCGTCGAGCGGGCGCGCGGGCGCTCGATCGGCATCGAAACTCCGCTCGGCTGGCAACCGCGCTACGACGACATCGACTGGCGTGGGCTGGAGGATTTCACGCGCGAAGATTTCGCGCGCGTGATGAGCATCGACCGCGACGTGTGGCTCAAAGAGATCGCCTCGCACGACGAACTCTTCTTCAAGCTCTACGACCGTTTGCCCAAAGAGATGACCTTCATCCGCGAACTGCTGGTCTCGAACCTGTGGCGCGCGCCCGAAAAGGGACGTGCTTATCCGGAAAGGCTCGAACCGCCTAAGCCGAAGCCGTCATAGACTCCACGGCAGCAAGCCGGGGGCTTGCAAGCCGTGGACAAGGCGAGGAAGCTGCTACGTTGCGAACAGGTCTAAGACCCACTCTGGGGTGCTTCCCCAGCCCCGGACTCTGGAAGTCTTTGTGTGCTGACCAAAGTTTTCTCCGTTTCTCGCCACCAGAAGGGCGGGCGAGTGAGCGCTGCTCACTCGCCCGCCTGACGCGAACCGCGGCGAGAAGCTAGAACGAATAGCGGAAGCCGAACTGCATGATGCGCGGCGTTCCTTGAATGCCCGTGAAGTTGCTCCAGTTCGAAGGCGGAGATTCGTTGAACGGGTCAAGTGTGATGCCGAGTCCGGTGCGGCTTGTGTCGAGCTGGCTGAAATGCTGCGTGTTGGTGACGTTGAAGACCTCCCACCGGATTTGCAGCTTGTGGTTTTCGCTCCAAGGCATGGTGAAGCTTTTGGCTAGGCCCATGTCCAAGCTCACGTAACCGGGCAGACGGAAGACGTTGCGATCGCCCGTCTCGCCAGGACGCGCATTTCGGAAGCTGCGGTAGGCAGCCGTTGGATCGCAGCCGAACAGTTTGGGTGGCTCGGTGCCGCCGCGCGTCGGACACGTCGTGACGGGTTTGATCCGCACGGCGTTGCTCTGCACGTTCCAGTTGGTAGCCCAGCGGGAGTCATCGTACGGTGTGGGAGCTGGCAGCCCCGAGTTCCAGCGGAAGATGCCGGAAAGCTGCCAACCGCCGAGCACCGCCTCGACCAACCGATTTGCGTTCGAGAGGAAGCGATGTCCGCGCCCCACCGGCAATTGCCAGACGCTGTTGACGTTGATGATGTGTCGCACGTCGAAGTTCGAACTCGAGTAACTGTCGCGTGGGCGAATCGGGTTGAGGATGAAGGCTGTTCCGTAGGTGCCGCTGGTCTGCAAGCCCGAAGCGTTGTCCAATGAGTGGGATAGAGTGTAGTTGAAGTCGAAGGTCAGCGTCTGGCCCAGACGCTGGCGCACCGACAGCGCGCCAGCATGGTAGTTCGAGTAGGCGATGCTGCCAAAGGCCGAAAGGGCCCCGTATTGCGGCTGGTAGAAGAGGCTGAGTCCGGTCGCTCCTTCCATGTCGTCCTGAAGCGTCGTCCAGTCGTTTCCGTTGAAGAGCAGGACGCTGGCGTAGACCGACTGCGTCGGAGACAGCCCTGGCGGAATGATCGGATCGCCGTAAACAACCGCGTAGTAGTTCCTCAACAGGGCGTTGAAGTTGGCCGGGAGGAGATTCTCGAACCATGGGATCGGTCGGATCGAAGAGATCGGAGCACCTTGCGAGCGCAAGATCTCCAACGCGCTGGCGGCCGTGTACCAGTCCGTTCCCGATTTAGGATCGACCAGATTGCTGAGCGCCATGACATCGCGTGTCGCCAGCAGGTTTCTTCCTAGCCGTCCAATGTAGGAGGCCTGCACGGTTAACCCCTTCGGCAATTCGCGCTCGAACGTCACGTTCCAATTGTAGTGAATGGGCGCAACGATGGCTTCGTCGAACGATGACTCGATGCGGGGGCTATTATCAGCCGGTGTTTGACGCGGGAAGGTCAACCGCCCAGGGACGATGACGCCCGGCAGCGACCGGACGTCTTGGTTGAATCCGGTGAAGAGCGGGCCAGGCCGATTGGTCGTGTTATACGTCCCGAAGGGAAGCGTGAAGTTCGACGTAAAACCGAGCGTGTTGAGGTTGTCGAACGTGACGGCAATCTGTTGGCCGTAGTAATCGTTGAAGATAGCAAAGCCTCCGCGCAGGACCGACTTAGATCGGAAGAGCGTCGTGTAGGGAAAG
>CAKZOF010000225.1 GCA_937135995.1 uncultured Pyrinomonas sp. | reverse complement strand
GTTCGCTTGTTGAGCTGTGTTTCAAGCTTAGCACCTTTCTTTCGAGGTGTACAAAGAGGGCAGCTTACTCAGCAGGACGCGGGCCCGGATCGAGATGGCGCACGCTCGCCTGATTGATGACGCGCACCTTCAGATCGCTCTGCACGCGAATTTGGCATGAGAGCCTAATGTTCGGCGCAAGTTCTTTCTCCATCGCCAGCCGATTGCGTTCGGCTTCACTCATCTCGCCAGCATCGCCGTCGAGGATCTCGACGCGGCAGGTCGTGCAGCGTGCGTTGCCGCCGCAGCGATGCAGGATATCGATTCCAGCATCTTCCAGCGCGAGCACGAGTTTGCGCCCTGCCGGAGCTTCAAAAGTCATCGTTCCGGTGGCCGTTTCGGCTTCGATGTTCGGCATGAACTCCCCCAAAAGGATCGATTGGCAAGAGCTTGGAGATGAGAGCGCACACAAGACGGCGCAACACGTCAGGCCGACGTGCTGCGCCGCCGAACGGTGGTCAGCGCGGTCTCGCTAGACCGTGAATGAAGAGCCACAGCCGCACGAGCCGGTGGCGTTCGGATTCCTGAATGTGAAGCCGGATCCCATCACGGTTGAGACGTAATCGATTTCGACGCCGTTCAGGTATTGCGCGCTGAACATATCGACGAAGAGGCGCACGCCGTTGGAATCGAGCACGTAATCGCCCTGCCGCGAATCTTCCTCGATGTTCAGGCTGTACTGGAAGCCCGAACAGCCGCCCGGTACGACGCGCACGCGAAGCCCCGCTGTTTCAGGCAGATCCTCTTCGCCGGCCATGAATCTCTTGATCTCTTCGGCGGCTTTGTCCGTGATGTTGATCGTCAAAGTCGGAGTCGTTGTTGTTGCCATTTTCTTCTCCTCGATCGTTGCTGCCATTTTCTTCTCCTCGATCGATGATTGCTCGTTAAAGATTTACCATATTTCGGGCCGATGCCCAAGGGGAGGCGCGCGCTCGTCACACGTTGGTTTTGAGCACCGTCAACTCGGGCTTCATCGCTTCGATCGACACCTGCCGCGCGACTTCTTCGGCCACGCGCCGAAAAGCTTGCGCTTGCGGCGATTCGGGTTGCGCGACGACCACAGGCACGCCCTGGTCGCTGCTTTCACGCACTTCGATGCCCAGCGGAATTTCACCGAGAAACGGCACGCCGTACTGTTCGGCTAGCCGACGTCCGCCGCCTTGGCCGAAGATGTGGTAGCGTTGGCCCGTGTCGGGCGCGATGAAGTAACTCATGTTCTCGACGATGCCGAGAACGGGCACGGCCACGGTCTCGAACATACGCAACGCGCGCCGCACGTCGGCCAGCGAAACCTCTTGCGGCGTTGTCACAAGCACCGCTCCTTGTACGGGAACGAGTTGCGCCAGGCTCAACTGCACGTCGCCCGTGCCCGGCGGCATGTCGACGATCAAGTAATCGAGTTCGCCCCACTCGACGTCGCGCAAGAACTGTTGCACGACGCCGTGCAGAATCGGCCCGCGCACGATCATCGGCTGATCGCCCGGATTGATCAGCGCCATGGAGATCATGCGCACGCCGTAAGCTTCGGTCGGCAACAGTTTGTTGCGGTCAATCACGGGACGCGCGCCCGTTGCGCCGAGCATGAGCGGCACGTTCGGCCCGTAGATGTCGGCATCCATCAACCCGACGCGCGCGCCATCGGTTGCCAGCGCAACCGCTAGGTTCACGGCAACCGTGGATTTGCCGACACCGCCTTTGCCCGATGAAATGGCGATGATGTTGCGCACGCCGGGCAGACTCGAACGCATATTGAGACCGCGCCCGCGCGGCACTTCGGCATCCATCGTGACATTGACTCGTTCAACGCCCGGAAGCGCTGCGACTACGCGCTCGGCCGCCTCGCGCATCTGCTCTTTGACCGGACAAGCTGGCGTCGTCAGCACGATGCGAAAAGAGACCTCGCCACCGACGATGTTGAGGTCCCGGACGAAGCCGAGCGCGACGATGTCTTTGCGCAGATCCGGATCTTGGATCTGGCTCAGTGCTTCAAGCACTTGCTGTTCGGAAAGCTGGTTCATGACCTTTTGTGACCTCGACCGCCGCGTTCAACTCTTCTTTTCAGGGCTGAGTGCACGATGAGACAACCAACGCGCGCTTCGGCTATGCGCGGGTGTATCGAAGGTTTCGCGGCGGGTCTTTTCAGCGCTGGATCGCATACGCTTTCGGAATTCAGCCCGGAATGCGCAGAACTCCGCCGAGCGCGATCTCCACCGCGCAAGTATTCGAGCGTTGGTTGTCTTCGGGAACACACTGAATCTTACGTTTCCGCCGACGCCTTTGTCAAACTAATGGTCGTTCGACCATGCTCGTTCGCCCAGCGATCTCATCGCACATAATTCCGGTGAATCCTCGCGTACAAGTGCGAACGGTACGGCAGTCGGCTGGTGGTAGTGTGAGATGTTTGTCCACGGGTTGCGGCACGGCAGGCGCGGGCGGCGACAAAACCGCAACGAAGCGCGCCCAATTTCGACAAAAGAGCCTGATGGACGCAGCCTGCGACGATTCGCGGGAATCGAGCGGCGGGGATGGCTTTCACTGCCTCGATCGCGTAGGATGGAACCAATTATGATTTCGGTTCGATGCATGATGAAGAGCGTGGTGCGGGCCATCTTTTCGCCAGCGCGGTTAAGGCGCACAACTGTGTCGGCGTTTGTCGTCGCGGTCGCGGTCTCGTGTTTGACGATGAGCGGCGCGGCGCAAGGGGAGCGTCGGGACGACGTGCCGCTTTCGCTCATGCTGCGCATCGTGCGCGCCGAAGATAGGCGGCGGTGGGATGAAACTTTGCAAAATCTGTTCGGCGACGGGCGCGCTTCCGTCAGACGCAGGGCTGCTCTCGCCGCCGGCCGCATCGGTGACCGACGCGCCGTCGAGCCGCTCGTCGTTCTGTTGCGCGGCGATCGGGACGAGAGCGTGCGGGCCGTCGCTGCCTTCGCTTTGGGCGAGATCGAATCCGAACGCGCCAGCGGAGCGCTCGCGCAAACTCTGAACACGGACGCAGCCGCAGTGCGCGCGCGAGCGCTGGAAGCACTGGGCAAGATCGCCGCAGCGCTCGCGCCGGAACGCGCCGAGGAGCGAGAAAGGATCGCCACGCTCGTCCTCGAAGCGCTCGATGCCGAACGGGCCAGGGGAGACAGAGCCGCGCGCGAAGTGTTGCTGCTTGGCATCACCGCCGCCCTGCGTACGCGGAGCCGCCATGCGCCGGCTCATCTTGTGCCGCTTCTTGCGCACCGCGAAGCGCGCGTGCGGGCCGATGCGGCCAACGCGCTGGCGAGACTGCGGGCGCGCACCGCGACCGCATCTCTTGTCGCTTTGCTTGACGATGCTGACCCAGACGTGCGCGCCAACGCCGTGCGCGCGCTCGGTGCCGCCGAGGATGCAGCGCGCGTTCTGCCGATCATTCTCCGTCTTGCCGTCGAAGACGGTGACCTGCGCGTGCGCGCGAGCGCCATCCGCGTCCTCGGCGCGCTCGGCGACAAGAGGGCGATCCCGCCTTTGCGCGACCGCTTGCGCGTTTTGTTAGCGACATACAAAACAGCACGGCAGCACACAGCGCGTCCGTCGGAGACCAACGAGTTGTTGGAGATCGGCACGGCGTTGGGCCAGTTGTCGGCGGGCGAAGCGGACGGCGAAACGCTCGCTTTGCTCGCGGAGCTGCAAGCGGGCGGTTTCCCAGAGATCGAAGTCGCGCTGGCCCGCATCTGCGCGGCACGCTACGTTGAAAAGGCGGCGCACGCGCTCGCCGCCGTTGCGCCTTCGGATTGGCAGCGCGCGGCGGCCATCGCGCAAGGTCTGGCGGAAACGGCATCCGCCGAAGAGTCGCGCGTGCGGCGAGACGCCGAAAGCGCGTTGCGCGAAGCGCTCGGTCGCGGCGGATTAGACACGCGTGCGCGTCCCGCGTTGTTGCGCGCCGTCGCAGCGTTTCGACCGCCCGACCTCGACGCGCTGTTGCGCGAAGAGTTGCGCGCCGAAGACGTCATCGTGCGCGCAACAGCGGCAGAACTTCTCGCCGAGCGTCCGCCTGCTGTGGAGAACGAACGCGCCTTGATCAGCGCTCTCGGGCGCGCCTTGGGCGACCCCATAAATGACGCCGCGTTGCGCGCGCTCGATGCGTTGGCAAAACAGCGTACGGCGACAGCGCGCGCAGCGATCGAATCGGCGCTTCGTGCCAAGGATCACCTCATCAGACGGCACGCCGTTTCGCTTCTTCGCAACGACGGCGACCGCCGTGATTTCATCGGAGAGGCTGAAACACGCTGGACCGAACGCGACCTTCGGCGGGCCATTGAACGTCGCTGGGCGCGCGCGCAGGTCACAACCGAAAAGGGCGTTTTCGTCATCGAACTTTTGCCGCGCGAAGCGCCGTTGACGGTGGAGAATTTCATCGCACTCGCTCGTCGAGGATTCTTCGACGGCTTGACGTTTCATCGCGTCGTCCCGAACTTCGTCGTTCAAGGGGGCGACCCGCGCGGCGATGGTGAGGGCGGTCCCGGCTACCAGATTCGATGCGAGATCAACCTTCTCGCCTACGATCGCGGCGCCGTCGGCATGGCGCTTGCCGGCAAAGACACGGGGGGGTCGCAGTGGTTCGTTACCCATTCGCCACAACCACATCTGGACGGCGGCTACACGCTTTTCGGACAGGTGGTGAGCGGAATGAAGACAGTGGACGAGACGGTGCGCGGCGATCGCATCCTGCGTGTCGAGATCGAAGAAAGCCGTTCCCGTCGGCGGAATTCGAATTCGATTCGCTCGGGCGGACGGTTCGGAAGACCGCAGAGACAGGCGCGAGCGTTCCATTCGTCGCGAAAGCGCTTTCGATGAACAGCAGGCGATTAGCGCGAGACGGAACGGCACAGCGGATGGCCAACAAACTGTGCGGGCGTTGCGTCTTCGTGTCGAACGGACGCGAAGAGCGCGTTGGAGTTCGACGGTGAGCGGGATGTTTTTCATCGCGATGCGCATGAATCACAGGATCGCGGGCGCATCCTGCTGGCTTGCGCTGCTCGTCGGCGCAGCGGTTGGACAAGAGAAAGTTCTGCTGCCAAACCACTACGCGATCAAGTTACGGATAGATCCAACGGCAAGGCTTTACGTCGGGCAGCAGCGCGTGCGTTGGACCAACACCGGCACGCGTCCGGAGACGAGCCTCTATTTTCACCTCTATCCTAACTTGCGCGCCGATGACGAAACGGACGAAGCCGCAAGTCCGCGACTTAATGTCGAGCGAGTGCGCGTGAAGGGCAGGGAACGCCCTTTCGTCATCGTCGATCGCGCCACGTCGCTTCGCGTTCCGCTATGGATTGCGCCCGGCGAGAGCGTCGAAGTCGAGATCGAGTTTCGCGGCACGTTTCCAGAAGTGGACATCGAAGAGACGACGCTGCTGGCCCACCTCGTCAACCAGATCGATGCCGTTTGGCGCAACAGGCGCGAGCAGTTGAGCGGACGCCATCTGCATTTTCGCTCCGGCGACGTGGTGCTGCTCGGCGCGTGTTACCCCGTGCTCGCCGCGCGCGAAAACAACGGATGGTCGCGGCGCGTCGAAGCGAGCGTCGGCGATTTCCTTCATGCCGAGGTAGCCGATTACGAAGTCGAGATCGAGAGCGCGCCCGACGCGGAGATCTTTACGTCGGGCGAAGAAGAGGCCAAGGGAAGGTTTTCGGGCCGGAGCCTACGTAATTTCGCCATCCTCGTGGGGCGCGGTTGGCAGAGCGAGGAACGCTCTGTCGGCGACTTGCGCCTGCGTTCTGTCTTTCGTCACGGGCGGCAGAGAGTAGGGCACCGCGTGCTCGACGCAGCCGCCGCAGCGGCGCACATCTACGTTCAACGCTTCGGTGAGTTGCCGTTCAAGTCCCTGAAGATCGTCGAAGCGCCCTTGATCGCCGGATTCGGACACGCCGAGTTCTCCGGTTTGAGCGTCATCGCCAGCGCTTTCTACGTCGATTTCGACGCGCCGCAGGCCAGAGTTCTGCCCGAGATGGTTCGCGAACAGCGCGCCTCGTTCGAAGATAGTTTGGAATGGACCGTGGCTCACGCGGTGGCCCATCAGTGGTGGGGCACGGCCGTCGGGAGCGACCCGCAACGCGCGCCCGTCCTCGACGAAGCGCTGGCCCACTGGTCCGCGCTCCTCTATTTCGAGGAGGTGCATGGCCCAGAGCGCGCCGCACTCGTTGCCGGCGACCAACTGCGCGGCGTCTATCAGCTTTATCGAACTTTCGGTGGCGAAGACCTGCCCGCCGACCGTGCGGCGCGCGCCTATCGTAATTCCTTGCAGTATGCTGCCATCGTCGAAGGCAAAGGAGCGTTGATGTTCGCCGCGCTCCGCCGCTTGCTGGGCGAGGCGCGCTTTTTCGCTGCCTTGCGGCGCTACTACCATCGGCACCGACAGCGCATCGCGAACTTGGATGACCTGCGGTCGGCGTTCATGGTCGAAGCAACATCCGGCCAACGGGCTGCCGTCGCGCAACTCTTTGAGCGTTGGTTGGAGGGACGTTTCGGCGACGAAGACGTCGGGGCGCCCAGCGAGTCGCTCGCGGCGACGCTCGGTTTGCCCGCAGCGAATGCGAAGGGAAAAGAGGCGCCGAACCCTTTCGCCCGTCTCGGCAAATTCTTCTGGCGACAGATCACGAGGATCAGATGATGAGAAGCGATTCTTTGGTCAGCTACTGTCGGCTAAAGCCGACAACTTGCCCGTGTTACCGGGCTTCAGGGCCGGCTAACAACGGCCCACTGTCCCGAAGGACAGCGTGGCAGTGCGCGTCGACTGCGGATAGCCGTTTCTCCCTCAGAATAGGGAGTGCCTTGAAAACTCGGCGCACCAATTCGTCTTCCGATAACACATAGTAGCGCGCGGTGTGATGAGAATGGCAAATGGAAGGAGGCGTGCTTTTCCCCGTCGCCTGAAGGCGACGGCCCTCAGCGCGCAAGATCCCGTGGAGAGAAACAGAATGTTGGATCCGAAGGAAAGGACGCGCGCCGACGCTGGCCGTCACCTCGAAAGGCTCGCGTGGTTGCTCGATGATCTCGTTCGAATCCCCGTGATCGGTTGGCGCGTCGGCTTGGATGCGATTCTCGGTTTGATCCCAGGCGTCGGCGACGCGGCGACATCACTGGCCTCCATCTACATACTCCTTTCGGCCGTTCGCTTCGGCGTGCCCAAGATCACGCTGGCGCGCATGGGATTGAACGTCGGCATCGACTACCTGTTGGGAGTGGTGCCGCTGGTCGGCGATCTGCTCGACGCCAGTTGGAAGTCGAACCGACGCAATCTAGAGCTTTTGCGCCGTCACGTGCAGCTTTCGGGCCGCGACGCACAGCGCGCGCGCGCCAGCGACTGGCCGAGCGCGACGATCCCGGTCCGCGGGGCCGAGTGGGCGGTCGGCGGGCTGCTCGCGGCGGCGCGGCGCTCGTGGGAGGAGGCCGTCGAGCTGGGTGAGGCTCACGGCTACCGCAACGCCCAGGCGACCGTGCTCGCTCCCACCGGGACGATCTCGTTCCTCATGGACTGCGACACGACCGGGATCGAGCCGGACTTC
>CAKZOF010000224.1 GCA_937135995.1 uncultured Pyrinomonas sp. | reverse complement strand
ATGGCCGAACCACAGTGGCGGGCTTGTATGCTGCGGGCGAAGTGGCCTGCACGGGCGTGCATGGCGCGAATCGGTTGGCTTCGAACTCGCTGCTCGAAGGGTTGGTCTTTGGCGCGCGCGCCGGATGCGCCGCCGCGCGCGATGGCGCGCAACTGGAAGTGCTGCGTGTGCCGTTGCCGAAAACGACCGAAGCGCCGGAAGCGCGCGGGCGCATGGGCTTTGCCGTGCGCAAGCGCGTGCGGCGCGTGATGTGGGAGCGAGTCGGCATCGTGCGCTCGCGCGAATCGCTGCAGCGCGCGCTCGATGAATTCGCGCAGATCGAACGCGCTCCGTTGAGCTATGCCTCGCGCAACTTCTTAACGGTGGCCCAACTGGTCGCGCGTGCAGCCCTCTGGCGCGAAGAATCGCGCGGCGCGCACTTTCGTTCGGACTTTCCGCAGCGTGACGACGAGCGCTGGCGCGTCCACTCGATTCAGCAGCGCGACCGAGAGATCGTCGGCAGCAAGCGGATCAACTTTTCCGCACCGTCGTTGCGCTACTGATCCCGGTTGCGATGTCTCCTTTGATGGCGGCATCGTGGGGTGGCCAAATCGAAGTTCCTCTCACGGTGCAAGAAGCGAGCCGCCGGTGTCGAAACGGAAATCTCCCGCGTCTCGAAACGGGACCGATGGCGCGTTACCGAGAACTTCACGAGTGGCCACAGACGGGAAGCGAGGCGATCGCGTTACAGAAGCGGCTACGCGAACGCGTCTCGCTCGCGCCGCTGGCGCGCGAGATCGAGACGGTGGCGGGTGCTGACATCTCTTTCGACAAGTTCTCGCCGAAGGTCTTCGCCGGCGTCGTCGTCTTTCATCTGCCGACGATGAGCGTCATCGAAGAGGTGGGCGTGCAGAGCGAAGCGCGTTTCCCGTACATCCCGGGCCTGCTCTCTTTCCGCGAAACGCCCGCGTTGCTCGAAGCGTGGTCGCGTCTGCGGACGGAACCGGACGCGGTGATGCTCGATGGGCAGGGCATCGCTCATCCGCGTCGCATCGGCATCGCCTCGCACTTCGGGTTGATCGTTGAACGCCCTGCTTTCGGCTGCGCCAAATCAGTGCTGGTCGGACGCTACGATGAGCCGGGGCCGGAGCGCGGCCAGTGGTCGCCGCTCGTCGATCGCGGCGAAGTGGTCGGCGCTGCCTTGAGGACGAAGACGCGCACAAATCCCATCTACGTCTCGCCGGGCCACTTGATTGATCTTCAAGGGGCGATCTCCCTCACGCTCCGCTGCAGCGGCCGCTACCGGGTGCCGGAACCGACGCGACTGGCCCACCTTTTGGTGAACGAGCTGCGCCGCAAAGCGTAATTGCCGACAGCACTGCAGCAACGGGGGCTACTCGACTCTTGACGCCGTCGCTTCGAACATGGCGGTGATACCCGCCATTCGGGCCGCGAAGAGGTCGCGCCCGATGCTCGATATCGTCGGCTGTGCGCGCACGAAACTACCGGCTTTTGGCGCGCACAGGTTCGAGATCAGTCTCTTCCGGCGTGCGCTCACGCTCGCCGTCGGTGGCAGATGAGGTCGGCGCTGGCGGCGGCGGACTGGCGACCAGTCTTTCGAGCGCGGCTTCCAACGCTTCGTTGATGCGCGTGACGAAGATGAACTCGATCTCGCGGCGCACGTCTTCGGGCACTTTCTCCAGATCGGCTTCGTTGCGTGCCGGCAGAATCACCCGCCGGATGCCAGCCCGGTGTGCGGCTAAGACCTTCTCTTTGATGCCGCCCACGGGGAAGATCAGTCCCGAGAGCGTGATCTCGCCGGTCATGGCCGTATCGGGACGGACGCGCCGCCCCGTGTAGAGCGAAGCGAGCGCGGCAGTGATCGCCACGCCAGCGCTCGGTCCATCCTTTGGGATGGCGCCGGCGGGTACGTGGACGTGAACGCCGTAGTTTTTGAACATCTCCGGCTTGATGTCCCAGTCGGCAGCGTGCGACCAGAGGTAGGAACGAGCGGCGCGCGCCGATTCCTGCATGACCTCGCCGAGTTGTCCGGTCAAGATGAGTCCCGATCCGCCGGGCAACAGCGTCGCTTCGATGAAGAGGATTTCGCCGCCCGTCTCGGTCCACGCGAGTCCCGTGGCGACGCCGACGGGCAGTTCCTTGCGCGCTTCTTCAGGGAAGAAAC
>CAKZOF010000223.1 GCA_937135995.1 uncultured Pyrinomonas sp. | reverse complement strand
CTCGATCTCGACGCGCAGTGGGTCACAAGCGCGCACGAAATCTTCCAAGATTACGTTGATCACGTGTTCGTGAAAGATCTTCACCTGTCGGAACGAGTTGATATAAAGCTTCAGGCTCTTCAATTCAATGCACCGCTCGTTCGGCACATACTCGATGCGAATCGTCGCGAAATCCGGAAAGTCAGAGAATGGACAGATGCACGTGAACTCCGGGATCTCGAAATGTATTCGAATCTCGCGCCCGACGTACTCGTAAGGGAACGTGTCGAGCGGATAGAGGTTCATCTCTTCGCGCGGAGTCGAACGGATCTCCAGCCCTTGCCAGTTCGGCGGCGGAGGTTCTACGCCTTGGATCGTCGCTTTCATCTACACTCCTCCATCACATCGCCCCGCTCATGGTAACACGAACGGCAGCGGGATTTCATCGTCAGCGCCGCGCGCGTTTGCGCGGCGATTCCGACCGGACGGAGATGAATTGGCCCGCTTCGGGTGCAAGCCGCGTGCTTCGGCGCCGCCATGATCGAAAGTGCCGACCGCTCCGCACGAAAGAAAGGGGCGGCCCCGAAATGGTGCCGCCCTGCTTGATGTCGCTTGCCGTCTTCCTCAGACGCGCGCCGAAGCCGATCCGCCGCTCGTTGCGTCACGGAGGGTGCGGATGCGATCATGCGCCTCTTTGATCTGCCTGTATTGACGCTCGACGATGTCGCGCACGTCGCCCGGCAGATTCGACTGCAACGCTTCCTCGTAGTTGTGCACGGCCGAATCTTCGCCTCGTTCGCACTCGGCGAGCACGGCGTGTTCGTCTTCGCCCGTCACGACCGACTTGATGTTGATCCACCCACGATGGATGGCGGCAGCGACGCTTCCCGACGTTTCAGGATCGCCGCCCAAACGGCGCACTTCCGCCTGCAATTCGGCGGCGAACTGCGCCCGTTGTTGCGCGTAAGTGTTGAATAGAGTCTTCAACTCGCTGTTTTTGACGCCTTCGGCGGCGGTGCGAAAACCGTTCTCGCCATCCTTGCACGTCTCGATCAGATTGTTGAGCGTCGAGATCACATCGTCCTTGTCGGTAGCCATTCGATCTTTCCTCCTTGTTTTTTCTTTCCGAACCACTTCTTCGTTGTTGATCACGAAGTTCTCCAACGCGTCGGTCGACCTCGTCCGAGGGCGAAGAGCTTGACCAGCACGACGCCAGCGATGAATCCGCCGATGTGCGCCGCATAAGCGACCCCTCCGACCTGTGTGCCTCCACCAAGCAATCCTAATCCACTGATGAGTTGAAACAGGAACCAAAGCCCAATCGCCACGATGGCTGGAACTTCGGTCAGAACGCGCATCATGATGACCTGCACGCGCCTTTGCGGATGAAGCACGAGATAGGCGCCGAGTACACCGGAGATCGCGCCCGATGCGCCGAGGCTTGGGATGTACGGATTGCCGCCGAAAGCCACTGTCGAGAAGACGTGCGCAAGCGATGCCAAAACACCGCACACCAAATAGAAGGCCAAATAGCGGCCATGCCCGAGGTCGTCTTCAACATTGTCGCCGAAGATCCACAAAAAGAGCATGTTGCCCAGCAGATGAGCGATGCCGCCGTGCATGAACATCGAAGTCAACAAGGTCAAATAGACCGAGACCGGCGTCGGTTGCAGATCGATCGTGGCGGTAGCACCGCTGAGCGGATCTACAATCCTCACCGGACTTCCGATGTCACGCCCTGTCACGATCTCTTGGGGCACGGTGGAAAAGGCGTAGGTAAACCGCTCGTTTGTGCCCAGCCCTTGCAACAGGACGAAGACCAGCACGTTGAGCGCGATCAGAATGTAGTTGACGTATGGCGTGCTCCCGCGTCCCGTATTGTCATCGCCAATTGGTAGGATCATGCGACGTTCCTCTTCGTGCGAAAAAGGTCGTTGAGAGCGAGGCCCGTGCAATTACTCAACCCAGCCGGATCGCGCCTTCGCCCGTTTGCTCAAGCACTTTTCGTTCCGCAACCGACCAAGGCAAAGAACAGCGCCGTTTTGTCGTTGTGCGCGCCTTTTCCGGCGTGTCTGACCTCTCTTCGAGCATGATTCTCGTACAACTCGGCTCCGGATCGGTGTTTTCATTCCGTTCTCTGCTCGACCACCGCTGGGGCAAGCGGCTCCCGCGGAGTCGACGGCTC
>CAKZOF010000222.1 GCA_937135995.1 uncultured Pyrinomonas sp. | reverse complement strand
GGACGCGCCAGAAGTGGCGATCGGTTACATTCAAGTCAACACTACGCGCCCGCCAATGAACGACGTGCGCGTGCGCCGTGCCTTCAGTCTCGCGATCGACCGGCAAGCGCTGGCCAAATATCAACGCGTCGTCAAGCCCCTGACGGCGTTCACGCCCGAAGGGATCTTCCCGAACTACCCGCAACCGAAAGGCGCGGACTTCAATCCGGAGTTGGCGCGAAAGCTTCTGGCCGAAGCCGGTTACCGCGACGAGGCGGGCAACTACGATCCGCGCAAGTTTCCCGCCGATCAGGTTGAGTACCTGTACAACACTTCGGACCGCAATAAAGAGGTTGCCGAGTTCTTGCAAGCACAGTGGAAACAGAATCTGGGGATCACGGTTTCGCTGCGCAACATGGAATGGCGGACCTTTCTCGACCGGCGCTCTAAACTCGACTACAAGGGGTTTGCCCGCGGCGGATGGGTCGGCGACTACCTCGATCCGTTCACTTTTCTCGGGCTCTTCTACTCCAAGGGCGGCGACAACGGTACCGGTTGGTGGGATCCGAAGTACGTCCGCATGCTCGATCAAGCCAATCACACGCTCGACCCACAACGGCGGTACGCTTTGCTGGCCGAGGCGGAGAAGTACTTGCTCGAAGCGCAACCCGTGATCCCACTCTTCACCAACGCGTCCAACTGGATGAAGAAGCCTTACGTCAAGGGACTGTACCCGAATCCGATGACCATGCACGCGTGGAAGTTCGTCTACATCGAACACGATCCAGCGAAGTGGGATCGCGGGATGCCGTCGAAGGAGATCGTGGCCGAAAAGTGATCGCCGCGCAGACGGGAGGGACGAAAGCAGGATGCTGCGTTTCATCATTCGACGTTTGATCATCACCGTGCCGATGGTGCTGGTGGTCATCTCGCTGACGTGGGGATTGATTCGCCTCGCGCCTGGCAACTTCTACTCGGGCGAAAAGGCGTTGCCGCCCGCTATCGAGAAGAACATCCGCGAGAAGTACGGTCTCGATCGCCCTTGGTATCAGCAGTACTGGCGCATGTTGAGCAACGTCTTGCGCGGCGATTTCGGTATTTCGCTCCGATACCAAGGGCAATCGGTCAACCAGATACTGGCGCAGACGCTGCCCGTCTCGGCGACGCTCGGCCTGCTTGCTTATCTGCTGGCGCTGGTCGTCGGGATCACCACCGGCACGCTGGCCGCGCTCAAACAGAATTCGCGCCTCGATTACATCTCGATGGCGCTGGCGATGCTCGGCATCTCGATGCCGAACTTTGTCCTCGGGCCGATCCTCGTGCTCGTCTTTTCGCTCACGCTCTACTGGTTGCCGCCAGCGCGCTGGGGCGGCGTGCCGAGTTGGAATCTGGTGCTGCCAGTGCTGACGTTGTCGGCCGTTTACATGGCCTACATCGCGCGTTTGACGCGCGCCGGGATGCTCGAGGTTCTGCGCTCCGACTACATTCGGACGGCGCGCGCCAAGGGCTTGAGCGAGCGGCAGGTGATCATCCGTCATGCGATGCGCGGCGGGTTGTTGCCAGTGGTCTCTTTCACCGGACCGGCGCTGGCTTTTCTCGTTTCGGGCACGGTGGTGGTCGAGCGCATCTTCGCCTTGCCCGGACTAGGGAACTATTTCATCAACGCCAGTCTGAACCGCGATGAGCCGTTGATCATCGGCGTCGTCGCTTTTACCTCGATCATGATCATGTTGCTCAACTTGGCGGTCGACGTTGCCTACGGGCTGATCGATCCGCGGATAAGGTACTAGGGCTGCTATGGAAGAGAGAAAAGAAGAGCGACCCGCAACCGAAACCGAACCGGCCCTGACTTCGCGCGGGACGACACCGGAACCGCCAGTGCGCGCGGGTGACCAAATACACACGTCGCCAGAGTTGGCTATCGGTGAAGGCGACGTCCGGTCAGCGGAAGAGGGCGAAGAGGTGGTCGCCGGTGTCTCTTTGTGGCGCGACGCTTGGCGGCGCTTGTTGCGCAACAAGCTCGCCGTCTTTGGCATGGTCGTCGTCGCGCTCGTGGCGCTCGCTTCCATCATCGGCCCGCCCATCATTCGTTGGACCACCGGTTACACCTACGACTACATCCCGCGCGAGCAGGAACTGATCCGCGCTCTACCGCCCTTCACCGCGCCCGATGGATCCTTCTCGTGGGCGCACCCGATGGGCACGGACAACGCCGGGCGGGATATTCTGGCGCGCGTGTTGATCGGCGGGCGCATCTCGCTCATGGTCGGCATCATTTCGACGCTCGTCTCGCTGGTGATCGGCGTTGCCTACGGCGCGACGGCCGGTTACTTGGGCGGGCGCGTCGACAACATCATGATGCGCATCGTTGATGTGCTCTACGCGCTGCCGTACATGTTGATCGTCATCGTGTTGCTCGCCGTTTTCGGGCAGCGGTCGCCGATGGGCCAGTTGATCCTGCTCTTCATCGCGCTCGGCGCCGTTTCGTGGTTGACCATGGCGCGCATCGTGCGCGGTCAAGTGATCTCGCTGAAGAACCAAGAGTTCGTGCTGGCAGCGCGTGCTACGGGCGTCTCCACGCCGAAGATCATCTTCCGACACTTGGTGCCGAACGTGCTCGGTCCGGTGGTCGTCTATGCGACGTTGACCATTCCGTCGGTGATGTTGCAGGAAGCGTTCCTTTCGTTTCTCGGGTTGGGCGTGCAGGCTCCTTTGTCGTCGTGGGGAAGCTTGGTCGCCGACGGCGTGCAGAACCTCGCCATCTTCCCGTGGCAGATGATCTTCCCGGGCGTGACGATGGCTCTGACGCTCTTCTCTTTAAACTTTTTGGGCGATGGGTTGCGCGATGCACTCGATCCGCAAATGCGGAAAGTCTAGCGCCAAGATTCAAAACCGGGCAGCGGGAAGAAGATGAACGAAGCTCTTCTGTCAGTCAGGAACCTACGCACCTACTTCGACAGCGAAGATGGCGTGGTCAAGGCGGTCGACGACGTCAGCTTCGATCTCCAACGCGGTGAGACGTTAGGGATCGTCGGCGAATCGGGATCGGGCAAGTCCGTGACCAATCTTTCGGTCATGCGACTCATCCCGGAACCGCCGGGGCGCATCGTTTCAGGCGAGATACTCTTCAACGGTCAGGACCTTCTCACCTTGACTGCAGATGACATGCGGCGAATTCGCGGCAAGCGGATCGCGATGATCTTTCAAGATCCGATGACTTCGCTCAATCCGTTCATGCGCATCTCGCGGCAGTTGATGGAGATAACGGAACTTCATCTCGGTTACTCGCGCGCACGCGCGCGTGCCCATGCCATCGAGATGCTCCAGCGCGTCGGCATCCCGGACGCCGCAGCGCGCGTGGATTCATACCCACACGAATTCTCGGGTGGCATGCGCCAACGCGTGATGATCGCCATGGCGCTTTCGTGCGAGCCAGAACTGCTCATTGCGGATGAACCGACCACGGCGCTCGACGTGACAATTCAAGCGCAGATCCTCGAACTGATCAAACGCTTGAAAGAGGAGACCGGCACGAGCGTCATCTTGATCACGCACGATCTCGGCGTCGTCGCCGGCCTGACCGATCACATCATTGTGATGTACGCGGGCAAGGTCTTCGAGCGCGCACCGACGCGCAAGCTCTTCACGACGCCGGCCAACCCTTACACCAAAGGGCTCCTGCGCTCGGTGCCGGACCCAGCGCACGAACACGGGCGAGAGCTATATCAGATTCCGGGGCTGCCACCCGATGTCGCGCGCCTTCCGCCGGGCTGCCCGTTCGCTCCGCGCTGCGCGCGCGCCGAAGAGTTGTGCCGTCGCGAGTTTCCGCCGTTGGTCCAGCTTGCACCGGACCACTACTCGCTCTGCCATTTCGCCGAAGCCGTCTACGCCGAATCGTTGCGCGAGCGCGACGCCCGAAACCAGAGCGGCATCGGCCCGGCGGTCAAGCAGGGAGCAGAGATGGACCTTTCGAATGAGTCGCGCTGAGGAGAGTTGAAGCTGATGTTGACCGAGCAGATTAGACCAGCAGGCAACGGCGCCGAAAAATTGCTCGACGTGCGCGATCTCCGCGTCCATTTCGATCTCGGCGGCGGGACGTTTTGGGATCGAGTCGCCGGCGGCAAGGCTGCGCGGCGCATCGTCAAGGCCGTCGATGGCGTCACGCTCGCCGTGCGTGCCGGTGAGACTTTGGGTCTGGTCGGCGAATCGGGTTGCGGCAAATCGACCTTCGGGCGCGCCATCTTGCGTTTGGTCGAACCGACGGGCGGGCAGGTCGTCTTTCGCGGTCGTGATCTGGCGCGGCTGTCGAAAGAGGAGATGCGCCGCGAGCGGCGCCACCTGCAGATGATCTTTCAGGATCCCTATGCTTCTTTGAACCCGCGCATGACCGTGCGCGACATCATCGCCGAGCCGCTGGAGACGTTCGGACTGGCCCGCGGGCGAGAGGCCGACGAGCGCGTGCGCGAGTTGATGCGGCGCGTCGGTCTGAGTCCGCGTTTCATCAAACGCTACCCGCACGAGTTCTCCGGCGGACAGCGCCAGCGCATCGGGATTGCGCGCGCCCTAGCGCTTCATCCCGATCTGATCGTCGCCGACGAGCCGATCTCGGCGCTCGACGTTTCGATTCAAGCGCAGATCATGAATTTGTTGCAACGCCTGCAGCGTGAGTTCAAGTTGACTTATCTGTTCATCTCGCACGATCTGCGCGCCGTGCGCCACATGTCGGACCGCATCGCCGTGATGTACCTCGGGCGAATCGTCGAACTGGCCGAAGCGCGCGCTGTTTACGAAGAGCCGCTGATGCCGTATACCAAGGCGCTCATTTCAGCCGTGCCGGTGCCGGACCCGGAGATCGAAGCACGCCGCCGCCGGATCGTGCTCGAAGGTGATGTGCCTTCGCCGATCAATCCGCCCTCGGGCTGCCGGTTCCGCACGCGCTGCCCGTATGCCATCGCCGACTGCGCTGCGGTGGTGCCGCCGCTTGTCGAGATCAAACCGCGCCACTTCGCCGCATGCATTCGCATCAGTCCGGAAGAGCCGCACATCGAGCGCGTCGCGGCTTCGAGCGCGCCCGGATTGAAGTTCGTCGCGGCGGCAAACGGCGCATAGCTTCTCGGACTGCGCCCGAGTGTCGGTGGTCTACCTGCTGCGGGCGTTGGGTTGCGCGGCGCGCGGTTTTGAAATCAGCGCCCGATTGCGTCTATTTAGTCTGATGAGCGGGCGGGCATTCTCGCTGGGCGCTTCTCGCGCACCGCGTGGGCGGCAGACGCGAGTGAGGGGGCGGGGCATCCGTTCGCCAAGGACCGCAGTCCCTTACAAGGTTCTTTAAGGCGAAGCGCATGGTGCGGGTGCGTTTCGCCTTGAGCATGTGTGGTTGGGCCTTCCACCGCACTTTCACGCGCCATAGTTTTTCCCGGTGCGCTTTGCAAAGCGAGCAACGATGGGCGAAGTTCGTCCACGACGAAGAAGGGAAGAAGCGCCCTGCGCGCGATCGAGGGGCGGGAGTTGCTCCGAAGAGCGCGCTCTTCAGCAGAGGCTATTTGGCGTGAAAAGAGGGTGACATGACGAGCAAAGCGGCGCACGAAAAGCCGATGGATGCTGACCCGAGGCGAGTCGAATCGCCCGCCGATTGGCTTGCGCTTCGTCGCGAGGTGGCCGATGCCAGCAATCTCGCTGTGGCCATCGCAGCGCCGGGCGAGCCGACCGTCGCCGCGTACAACGACAATTCTATTTGTCGCGCGTTTGCGCGCGCGCACAGTCATCTCTGTCAACCCTTCTGCGGGCGCGCGCTCGAGCGGGCACGCGCCGAAGGCATCGCGCGCTACCAGTGCCATGCCGGATTGCGTTGCGTCGTTGTCCCGGTCTCGATTCAGGGGCGCGAGTTCGCTGCGGTCGGCGGGCGCGCTTTTCAATTCAGCGCCGACTATCGCGCTTTCGCGCTGCGCGTGCAGGCAGGCGAGTTGGCGGAGATCGAGCTTTCCGAGTTGTTTCGCAACGTTTTGTTCACGACCGAGCAGCGACTTGAACAACTGGCAGAGAAGCTGGCAGCGCTTTCAGCGCGCAGCGACGAAAGCGTGGATGCGGCAACGGGCATCGCGCGACCGTCGGCGACGCACCGCGAAGAGAAGGCGTTGGATGCCTTCGTCTTGGAAGACGTGCCTTTTCGCGAGATGTGCCGGCG
>CAKZOF010000221.1 GCA_937135995.1 uncultured Pyrinomonas sp. | reverse complement strand
CCCCTCGTTGAGGATGGCTTGCTCGGCGAACTCCTCGACAAGGTCGTTAGCGAACGGCGAATATTCAAGCGCATCGTAGAACTCTCTTCCGGGTTGCGTCGCGCCCCCCGTGATGATGTGCGGAAAGGTATTGGTGTCTTTGGCTCTGCCGACGTTCTCCCACGGCGGCGCGTCTTGGCCAGCGCGGCGCACGTACTCGGCTTCCGGCAGCAGCCTCTCCCAGCGCGCGCCGAAGTACTTGTCTGCTGGACGCGCGTCGTTGAAGCGCGCGACCCAAGCCGGCACTTGGTTGAAATAGTACGTGCTCGAGACCATGCGTCCCGTTTGGGAACTGAACCAATAGGCAGCCGTCGCATGGCGTCCAGCCGGCAGGATCGCCGAGCGATCTTTGAGCGAGATGCCGATGACTTTGGCGCGGCCTTGGGTGGCGAGCCTAAGTTCATCGCCGAGCGTCGAAGCAAGCAAGCGACGCGGACTCGATGCCGCTTCTTGCGAGCCGCCGCCGAGGAGCGCCGCCGCATCGTCGGAGACGCTCGTCACCACTTTGCCAGCATCGCGGTCGAACCACGAGTTGCCGACGATTCCCGTATTGGCTGGCCACGTACCGGTCATCAAGGTTGCGTGTCCCGGCGCGGTTTCGGTTGGGATGTGGTCGAAGTTGGCGTTGGTCCAAGAAGCCCCATCGCGCAACAGGCGCCTGATGCCGTTGTTTGAAAAGAGGTCGCCGAACCGTTCGAGGTAATCGTAGCGGAATTGGTCCACCACGATGAGCAAGACGAGGCGCGGTCGCTCGTCCAGCGCTGGGCGCGCGCCGCGCCGCTGTTGGGCTTTGACGTGTGAAACGAGCGGAAGAAGCAGCAGCGTCAACGCGACGAAGCGCGCGACGCGACGGCGGAGGGCGGAAAATCTTATCGAGTGCATAAGACCGATTTGCTCAGTGAAAGACGTTTCGGAACCAGCAAGCTTAGCCCACTGGTTGTGTGTTTGACAACGCGGCGCGAGCCGCATCGCTCCAGTGGGCCGCAAGGCTCTTCGCATGGGGGCGCTGTGGCGCTCGTGAGTTCGCCCCCTCGCACACTTGCTCGAAAGCTCCGCCGTATGTAAAATGACTTTCGGTCATAGAACGAGCTAAGCACCTCCTCCTGAACGTAGTGGGCCGTTAGCTCAGTTGGTAGAGCAGCTGGCTTTTAACCAGCGGGTCGGAGGTTCGAGTCCTCCACGGCTCACCAAAAAATCACGAGAACGCGGGCGGCGCATCGGTGGCCGCCCGCGAGCTTTTAGCGCCGCAAGAGTTCGATCGCCCCCAGCAAGTTCGGACGTCGAACCAGCCCGCTCGGGTGGGCTTTCGAGGCGGCGAGACATCGGCTCTCCACATCGTTCGGCGGTGAAGTTCCGCGGGAGATACGAGCCCATCGCTCGCTTGCCCCCGGAGAAAGATCATTCATGCGTCGCGCTTTTCAACTCGTCGATGTCTTTCACGATCAACCGTTCACCGGAAACCCGCTGGCTGTGGTCATGCCAGCCGATGGTCTGACCGGCGAAGAGATGCAGCGGATTACTCGCTGGCTCAACTTGTCGGAGACGGCCTTTCTTCTGCCGCCGACGAGCACGAAAGCAGACTATCGTGTCCGCATCTTCACGTTGGAAAGAGAACTGCCGTTTGCCGGGCATCCGACGCTCGGAAGTTGTCACGCGTGGCTCGTGTCGGGCGGCAGGCCGCGCCGCGATGAGGAGATCGTCCAAGAGTGTGGCGCTGGTCTTGTGCGCATTCGTCGAGCGAAGGAGTGGCTGGCATTCGCTGCGCCGCCGCTTGTGCGCAGCGGCCCGGTGGACGAGAACACGCTTCGGAAGATCGAAGCGGTGCTCAGGCTCGAAAGGTCGCGCATGGTGGATGTGCAGTGGGTTGACAACGGACCCGGCTGGGTCGCCGTTTTGTTGAGATCCGCAGCGGAAGTGTTGGCGCTCGATCCCGTCAAATGGTTTCCGGAGACCGTTGAAGTCGGCATCGTCGGCCCGCACCCGCCGGGCAGCGCGGTCTCTTTCGAGCTACGCGCCTTCTTTAGCGATCACACGGGGAGAGTGATCGAAGATCCTGTGACTGGCAGCTTGAACGCCTCGGTGGCCCAATGGTTGCTCGCAACCGGTCGCGCTGTTGCACCTTATGTGGCTGCGCAAGGGACGCGCGTGGGGCGAGCGGGACGTATCTACATCGAGCAAGATCGAGACGGGACGATCTGGGTCGGCGGCAAGACGACAACCTGTTTTGTTGGCTCCTATTCGTTGTGATTGCCTGAACACCCGGTTTTCGAGCTGTGCGCTCGTCACGAAGTTGAGAGCCACCAGCAGCTCGACGGAATGTTCAGCGCCGTTGGATCGCGAATCTGCATGGCCTTGCTCGTCGGGGCCTTCTTGAAAAAGAGCAGCGTTTCGTTGCGAACGGCGTCGGTTCCGCCGTCGCAACCGGCATGATGATCGAGGCCGAAAGCAATTCGCCGGTTGTAGACACAAAGCCAGACAGACGCACTTGTCGCCCTTGGCACGATGAGCGAGGCTGGAAGCGAACATGAAGCTTGAACCGTGCTTCCAGCAAATCGATTCGGGCGAGCGTGAGGACTCGCCCTGATCGACCTTCGCCGGTCACGGAGTTGATCGCTCTGCGCCGCTAGTTGTATTTATCAAGCGTGTCGCGCGACGCGCGACGCTCCGGCTAGCCCCACGCCCAACAACAGCATCGTCGCCGGTTCCGGTACGGGCTGCGTCCGGCTGTAGCGAAACTGCGCGATGGCGAATCCGTATAAGTTATCAGGGTACGGGGCGGAGACTTGAAAGACCACGCGCGTGAACGGAGTGGTCGTCGTCTGCAAGGAGCCTCTGGCGACCGTGCCGCTTTTTCGTCCGGGGAAACTCGCCTCCTCACTCTAAAGGTGGCATGCCCGATCAATCGCACGAAGCTTCGCCTTTCGTCCGGGAAAACCATTTTCTCCCGACAAGACTTTCTTTCGCCGCGCTTTGCAGTATCATTGGCATTGAACATAGACCTTCTGGGAGGTGACGGAGGCGAGATGATCAACGAAGCGGAATTCAAGGCGCTTTGCGAGGAACTGCGGGCC
>CAKZOF010000220.1 GCA_937135995.1 uncultured Pyrinomonas sp. | reverse complement strand
TTCGGGTACAAACCTTTCTCGCGCATCATCACCTCTTCGATCTTGCGCGAGATCTCGTACCAGCGCAAGTCGCCTTTGGTCTCGCCCATTTCGCGCGAGAACTGGCGCAACCACGTCGCGCGCGGATCTTCCGTCCGATAGACGCGGTGGCCAAAGCCCATGATCTTCTTCTTCTGCGCGAGTGCCTCGGTGATGTACTTCTCGACGTTCTCGACGCTGCCGATCTCCAGCAACATCTTCATCACGGCGGTGTTCGCGCCGCCGTGAAGTGGGCCTGAAAGCGCGCCGATGGCCCCGGTCACCGCCGCGTACATGTCGGCGAGCGTCGCGGCGATGACGCGTCCCGTGAAGGTCGAAGCGTTCAGTTCGTGATCAGCATGGAGGATCAGCGCGACGTCGAAGATGCGCGCCTCGCGCTCGCCCGGCATCTCGCCACGCAGCATGTAAAGGAAGTTGGTGGCGATGTTCAAGTCGGGCTTGGGCGCGACGGGTTCTTTGCCGTTGCGCAAGCGGTCGAAGGCGGCGACGATCACCGGAAACTGCGCCGTCAGCTTGGTGGCGATCCGCACGCTCGCCTCACGCGAGGTGTTGTGCGCATCTTTGTCGTAAAAGGCGAGCGCTGAAACGGCCGTCCTGAGCACGTCCATCGGATCGGCTTCGCGCGGAATGCGACGCAGCATGTCGAGCAGCTCTTCATTGACTTGCTGCGCGGCGGCCAACGAGCGTTTCAGCTCTTCCAACTCAGCGCGCTTGGGCAGTCGCCCGTGCCACAACAAGAAGACCACTTCTTCAAAGGTCGAATGGCGCGCCAGATCATGGATGTTTATGCCCTGATAGATGAGTATGCCGTTGATGCCGTCAACGTCGCCGATGGAGGATTGCGCGGCGACCACGCCTTCCAAGCCAGCCGGAGCGGCGCTCTTGGCAGCAGTGTCCTTGGCAGTGTCCATGCTCGAATGATCCTTGGTTTGATGATTCGACAAAGCGAAGATAGCACCGACGCGCAAAGAGTGTCAAACAAAGGTTCGTGCTTCTTTTCTCGTGCTTTGCGACGAAAAATCCGTTGTCGGCCAGCGGGCTGCGGCGCATTGTCATGGCCCGCACACGAGCGCGAAGGCCGCTTCTGGACCGACCGAAGCAAGGGACCGTTCCGTTCGCTCGGGCGACTCTACTAGACGGACGATCAAGCGCCGATTTGGACCAGCACCTCTTGCCCGCGTTGCACGCCGAGCTGGCGGGCAGCGGACTCGCGTGCGAGCGCGATCTCCAGAAAACCGGCGCTCCCCCAATAAAGGAACGGTTGGTCGGCGCGTCCTTCGGCAAAGAAGCGGACGAAGTGGCGAATCACCCGACCAGCGACCGTGAGCGTGATGCCGCGTGCGAGTTCTTCGGTGGAGAGGTCTTGGCGCGCGACGTTGGTGATGCAATTGCCGAAGCGGTCGATGTGAATCACGATGGCGCGCAGTTCGTTTGCGCCTGTGCGTTGCGGCGCGAGCGGTGCGAGTGGTGTGAGGTCCATGATCTCGGGGCCGAAAGCTTCGGGTGGTGTGCCGCGGGAAACGGCAGCGGCCACGGGCGCGAAGATGTCGCGTCCGTGAAAGGTCGAACTCAGTGGTTGGCGAAAGAACCGCTCTTCGGTGAGATGAAAGGCGCGCCACTGGCCTTCGCGTTCGCAAACGTAGCTGAAAAGCCCGTTGTCCGGTCCAACGAAAAAATAGCGCGGCGTGGCGATCAACACCGGACGGCGCGCCGAGCCGACGCCGGGATCGACCACGGCGACGTGAACGGTGCGTTCAGGAAACTCGCCGTAGGCGGCGAGTAAAGTAAAGGCACCAGCTTGTATGTCGTGCGCCGGAATCTCGTGCGTGATGTCGTGGATGTGCGCTTGCGGATTGCGCGCGAGGATGACGCCGCGCATCGCGCCGACGAAATAATCTGCCGTGCCGAAGTCAGTTAGAAGCGTGATGAACATCGCACAGATGTTCTTGATGACAAGTGGATTCTCAATGCTAGCGTGCCGGAGTCAGTTAGAAGCGTGATGAACATCGCACAAGAGTCTGCCACGCGAGACCAGCGTTGCATCCACGAACGATTCTGACTCGACGTCGCCGTCACGTCCGTTGCAATCGGTCCGCTGTCTCCGATCAGCGCGCGCGCTTCATCACGCGCTCATTGCACACGCGTGTCCGTGTTGGTGCGCACGCGAAGCCGTTGCCCGCGCTGCAATCTGATCTCTTGGCCGCGCGAAGCGATGGCTCCACCGGCGCCCACGGCCGCTCCGATGGCGGCGCCGATGGCGGCACCCTTGCCGCCGCCAGCGATCGCGCCGATCAACGCTCCGAGCCCGGCTCCGGCGCCGACTTTCACGGCATCGTCTTTGGTCGAGTCTTTGCCGCGCACGCCGCCTTCGGGATCGACCTTGCCGACCGAGGAGACACCCTCAGGCACGACCTCGATCAACTGTGCTTTGACGTTTGCCCAACGCCCGTCAGACAGACTTATCTGCTCAAAGTCGAGTTCAAGTTCCGCTGTGCCGCGCACTTTGCCCGGTCGCCGAACGCGCTCGACTCGTCCGCTAAGAACGGCGCCCGCATACTCGGCGGGTTCGATGACGCGCGCTTGAAAACGGTCGCCGGGTTGGCTGGCGTCGGTCGAAAGATTGGTCAACAATTCAGCCACGAAGACCGTGCCCGATGGAATGAGGAGCGCCGCGCTGCCGGTCGCACCGTTGGCACCGACCCCTTTGCGCGGTTCGGCAGGTGCGGTGGACGCTCCGCTGGTCGCGTTGGAGTCGGCCTGCGCCGTGTCGGGCGTCGCGGCGTTTGACGCTGGTTCTTCACTGCGCCGCGCGAGCGTTGTCGGGACGGTTGAGTCGAACTCGCGCCCGTCGTAGCCGGCTTGGTAGCCGGTCTCGAAGCCCTGCCGATAACCATCGCGGTAATCTTCCAACGAGCCGTAGTTTGGCGAATAAGCGCGATCGGCTCGTTGGTAATCCTCCTCGTCGCGGAAATCGCGCGGCGCGCCGTTGTTACGGTCGCGCACGCCCGCTTGGTAACCGTCTGAGTAGCCCGTGCGGTAGCCGCGTTCGAGCGTGGCACGCTGCGGTGCGG
>CAKZOF010000219.1 GCA_937135995.1 uncultured Pyrinomonas sp. | reverse complement strand
CTGTTCGCCATCGGCATGGTGGTTCAATATCGCCTCTACAACGACCCCGAATATGGCGCGCGCCACAAAGCCGAAGCGCGCGCGCAGAAGATGCAGACGATGCGCGAGCGTTACATCGCCCATTTTTACGACGCCGAGAAGAAGAAGCTGCTCGGACTTCCGCCCGACATCACCGAAGAACAGATCATCTCGCGCCCGGTGCGCCGGTCGAACATTACTTTCTCCGATGTCTTGACGTCTAGCTACACGTGGGTGCCGATCTTCGCCTTCTTCGCTTTCGCGCTCGCTTTTCGGCTCTTCGTCGACGAGCGCGTGCTCAACTGGGTCCAGCGCAACAGCTTCTCCATCGTGCTCCTGACGCTTGTTCCGCTGGCAGCAGCCGTGGCCACGTCCGAAGCGGGGAAAGCTCTAGGTAACATGACGCCGTGGGAGCCGTCGAAGATTCCCTTCCTGCTTGGCTTCGCCGGAATCTTGGCCGCCTACTACCGTAATCTGGCGCGAACCTACTGGGGCTTGCCGCGCGCACGCGACGTCGTACCGCTCGTCGCCATGGCGCTCATCCCATTCGTTCCCTTCTTCGCGCTCAAAGATTTCGGCCAGATGCTCGTCTTCAGCGGCGCGTACGCGACGCTCTATCTGATCGCCGTGCGGCGCTGGCCACAGATTCTCGCCTTTGTCGGCTCGGTCCTGCTCGTGGTAGCCATCCTCGTCGTCGGCGCGCTGCCACGCGACGTGCAGGAGCGCGTGCCGCTTCTTTCGACGCTGGCCCAACCGGTTCAGACGATCCTACCGGATCGCATCAAGCAACGGTTCCATCTATGGCTCGACGGCTTCGATCCGCCGTCGCCGGAGATCTCTTGGTGGAAGCGCGACTACCAAGAAGCCCTCGCCGAAAATCCGCGCATGCGCGAACTGGCAGAACAAAGCCCGGCAATGCAGCGCACGGTCAACGTCGACGTCTGGTTCGATCGGCTGGCCTTTCAACCGGCACAGGCGCTCTTCGGCATCGCTTCCGGCAAGACGACGGGGCGCGGCCTCGGGCTGGGCTTTTCAGAGGTCATCCCGGTGGCCGATTCCGACTACATCTATGCTGCCATCAGCGAAGAGTTCGGGCTCGTCGGCGGAGCGGTAGTCCTGATCCTGCTTGCCATCTTCGTCAACGCCGGCATTAAGACAGCCACCGAAGCGCGCGACATGTTCACTAAACTCTGTGCTGCCGGACTGACAGCATTCATCGGCCTGCAAGCCATCGTCAACGTCGGCGGGATCACGCGCGCGTTGCCGATGACCGGCATCACGCTTCCGTTCGTCAGTCACGGCGGCTTCAGCTTGATCACCAGTTTCGCTATGCTCGGCATGTTGATGGCTTTTTCGCATCGCAACGCGCGCGAGGCGGCGACGCTGCCGCACGTCGTCAAGCGCGCAGAGGCTCCGGTGCTGGAGGCGGTCCAATGAGGCGAGAAGCGACATTTTCGGTGCAAGCAGCAGCGATTACGGATCGCGGGTTGAACGAGAAGCGCCCCGTCAACGAAGACTCCTATCTCGCTGACGTGGAAAACCGCATCTTTGTCGTCGCTGACGGCGTCGGCGGTGCGCAAGCGGGTGAAGTGGCATCGCAAACGGCCGTGGAGACGCTCGCCGAAGCTTTTCGTCACAAGCGCAACAACGAGGACGCGGAGGAGTTGATGGAGATCGCCATTCAGCGAGCCAACGACCGCATCTACCGCATGTCGCAAGAAAAGCCCGGCATCGAGATGATGGCGACCACCATCGTCGCGCTTCATCTCGACGGCCATCGTGCGACCATCGGCCACGTCGGCGATTCGCGCCTCTACCGATTGACGCCCGGTGGTCGACTCCATCGCGAAACAGAAGATCACACGGTGGTCGAAGACGAAGTACGTGCAGGCAGGATGACCGCCGAAGAGGCAGCCATGCACCCTGCACGCAACGTGATCAATCGCGCGCTCGGTGCCGAAATGCTGGTTGAAGTCGATACGCGCACCATCGAGATCGAAGACGGCACGACCTTTCTTCTCTGTTCCGACGGCATCACGCGCCACATCTCGGACGAAGAACTCCGCCGCTT
>CAKZOF010000218.1 GCA_937135995.1 uncultured Pyrinomonas sp. | reverse complement strand
CGAGACCGAGCGGATCGATTACGACGAGCTTGCGCGACTTGCCGCAGAGCATCGCCCGAAGCTGATCATCTGCGGCGCTTCGGCCTATCCGCGCACCATCGACTTTGCGCGCATCGGCGAGATCGCGCGTGCGGTGGGCGCGCGCGTGCTGGCCGACATCGCGCACATCGCTGGGCTCGTCGCGGCCGGATTGCATCCGTCGCCGGTCGCGCACGCCGATTACGTCACGACCACCACGCACAAGACATTGCGCGGGCCGCGCGGCGGCTTGATCCTGTGTCGCGCCGAGCACGCCAAAGAGATCGACAAGAAGCTCTTTCCCGGCGTGCAAGGCGGTCCACTCGTGCACATCATCGCTGCCAAAGCGGTCGCTTTCGGCGAAGCGTTGCGCGACGATTTCAAAGATTACCAGCGGCAGATCGTCCGCAACGCCAAAGCGCTGGCCGCTGAGCTTCAGGCCTGCGGCTTCAGACTGGTCTCTGGCGGCACCGACAATCATCTGATCCTCGTCGATGTCTTCATGAACGGACGCGGGATCACGGGCAAGACGGCGGAAAAGGCACTCGAAGCCGCTGGCATCACGGTCAACAAGAACACCATCCCGTTCGATACGAACTCGCCTTTTGTCGCTTCCGGCATCAGGTTGGGCACGCCAGCCGTGACCACGCGCGGCATGAGAGAAGAGGAGATGCGCATAGTGGCACGCCTCATCGCCGAAGTCTTGCACGCGCCGGAATCGGAAGAGGTCCGGCGGCGAGTGCGTGAAGAGGTGCGCGAGTTGGCTGCGCGCTTCCCGCTCTACCCGAAACGCCTGCGGCGGCGGGCGCTCGAAGCGGAAGCGATGAGCATGGATTGAGCGCGGCGCGCCAACCTTTCAGCGGGTTTTGCATGGAAGAGATCTTCGGACCAGATGGGTTGATCGCGCGAGCACATCCCGCTTACGAATATCGCCCCGGTCAAGTGGAGATGGCGCGGGCGGTGCTGCGCGCCTTCGAAGAGCAACGTCACCTGATCGTCGAAGCCGGGACGGGAACCGGCAAAACGCTCGCTTATCTCGTGCCGGCGGTGGCAGCCGCGACGGGCCGCGGCATGCGCGTCGTCATCTCCACTGGGACCAAGAACCTGCAAGAGCAATTGATGGAGAAAGATATCCCCTTCTTGCAGCGCGTCTTGCCGAGAAAGTTCAGTGCTGCGTACATGAAGGGGCGCAGCAACTACCTTTGCCTCCACCGTTTCAAGAGAGCCGAGACATCGCCCTTGCTCGAAGGGTTTGAAGATTTGAACTACTTCGACGCGATCCGCCGTTGGGCCAAAGGTTCGCCGACGGGTGATCGTGCGGAATTGAGCGACCTTCCAGAGCACCTCTCTTTCTGGCGGCACATCGACGCCCGTTCGGAGATCTGCCTCGGCCAGAAGTGCACCGATTTCGACGCCTGCTTCATCACGCGCATGCGCCAACGAGCGCAGGATGCCGACATCATCGTCGTCAATCACCATCTCTTCTTCGCCGATCTCGCGCTGCGCGGCGACGAGTACGGCCAGGTCATTCCCGATTACGGCGCGGTCATCTTCGACGAAGCGCACTTGATCGAAGACGTCGCCGCCGAGTA
Organism: uncultured Pyrinomonas sp.; assembly: GCA_937135995.1. Classification (GTDB taxonomy): domain Bacteria; phylum Acidobacteriota; class Blastocatellia; order Pyrinomonadales; family Pyrinomonadaceae; genus Pyrinomonas. The sequence goes on along the minus strand of CAKZOF010000218.1, from coordinate 3,462 downwards.
CTTCGGTCAGCAGGTGTCGAACTATCAAATCGCCGATCTGATAAACGATCTCGGGCTGCTGCCCATCACCGATGTCGAGTTGAATCGCGAGTTGAACAAGATCGCCACGCGCCTCGGCGCGATGAACGAGCGTTTCTGGATGGGATTTCAAGGACGTGGCGAAGACGGACGGGTGCCCGTCTCGAGCGAAGATTTCGCCCGCCCCGCCCGCACGGGCGAGATCGAACCGACGCCGCTCGGTGAAGCATATCTGGCGCTTGACGGCGCGCTCGCGCGGCTGGAGACGACGCTCGACGCCATGGTGGAGCCGCCGCCGGAAGTGGAGAACATGTTGCGGCGCGTGCGGCAGATCCGTTTCGCGCTCGCCTGCATCGTGCAGGGCGACGATGGTTCTTTCGTCTACTGGTTGGAACGGCGCGGCAGCGGCGCTTTCTTGCGCGCTTCGCCGATCGACGTTTCTGGTCTACTGGCCGAAAAGCTCTTCGAGCGCGTGCAGACGGTGGTGTTGACGTCGGCGACGCTGACCAGCGCAGGGAGTTTTCAGTACATACGCCAACGGCTCGGTCTTCCGACGAGCGCCGATGAATTGATCGCGCCGTCGAACTTCGATTACCGCAAGCAAGCCGTGCTCTACTTGCCGGCGCAGATGCCCGATCCGCGCGCTCCCGATTGGATCGAGCGCGCCGCTGCCGAAATCTGTCGTATTCTGGAGATCACGCAAGGATGCGCTTTCGTGCTCTCGACCAGCATCGCTGGGATGAACGCGCTCTATGAGCGGGTCGCCGCGCGCGTCCCTTATCCATGTCTGGTGCAGGGGAGCATGAGTCGAAGCGGATTGCTTGATCGGTTCAGGCAGACACCCAACGCGGTGCTCTTTGCGACGTCGAGCTTCTGGCAAGGAGTGGATGTGCGCGGGCAGCAGCTTTCGTGCGTCATTGTCGACAAGCTCCCTTTCGCTGTGCCGACCGATCCGGTGGTCGCCGCGCGCCAGCGCGCCATCGACGACGTGGGCGGGTCCAGTTTCTACGAATACAGCGTGCCGCAAGCGGTGATCGCCCTCAAGCAGGGGTTGGGACGATTGATTCGCAGCACGACCGATTATGGCGTGTTGGCCGTGCTCGATCCGCGCTTGCGCACCAAACCGTACGGTCGCGTCTTTCTGCGCAGCCTTCCGCCGATGCGCATGACTTCGGATCTCGACGAAGTCCGACGCGCCTTTTGCTCCGCGAGCGAGATGGTCGGATGATCGTTCTTCTGGGACGAGGCGCAGCGCGAAAAGCGATGGGAGCCGAGGCAAGACGCAAGACCTGAAAACAGGGGATGAACGAAATGAACGGTTACTTCGAAGTGATGATCGAACGGAACTTTTCGAGCGCGCACCAGTTGCGCGGCTACAAGGGCAAGTGTGAGAACCTGCACGGCCACAACTACAAGATCGAAATCTACGCGCGCGGACGCGAACTGGACGAGATCGGCCTGCTCGTCGATTTCGGCGCGTTGAAGGAAGCGGCCGACGAGGTGGTTCAGTACTTGGATCACCGCAACATCAATGAGTTGCCGCCGTTCGATCGCCTTAACCCGTCGGCAGAGAACCTCGCGCGCTACATCTTAGAGCGCGTCGCGTCGCGCATCAACGACGGGCGCGTGCAAGTCTACAAGGTGCGATGCTTCGAGACGCCGACGAGCGTGGCAACCTACCAAGTCGATTGGGATTGAGGACCGGTGGAGAAGAGAACCTTGCGCAAAGCCGTTTTGCTCCTATCGTTTTTGACCATAACGCTCGCTGCCTGCGTGTCGTCGCCGAAGAGGACCGAACCCATTGCGTCGGCGCCGACGACTGCGCCGAAAGGCGGGACAGCCGCCCTGCCTGCCGTGCCCGAAGCGTTGATGCAAGCGGAATTGCGCGCGCTGGATGGCGGAACGATCCGGCTGGCGGACTACGCTGGCAAGATCATCGTCCTCGATTTGTGGGCCACGTGGTGCCCGCCTTGCCGCTATGAAATTCCGCATCTGGTCGCGCTGGGCAACGAGTACCGCGCGCGGGGCGTTGAGGTGATCGGCTTGACGGTGGACGAGAACGATACCGAACAAAAGCTACGCGCCTTCGCGAGTCAATACGGGATCAACTACAAGATCGGTTGGGCCGATGCCGATTTCGCCTACTCTTTCATGGGCGACTACAGTTCCATTCCGCAGACCTTCATCATCACGCGCGACGGACGCCTGTTGAAGAAGTTCGTCGGATTCGATCCGCAACGCGGCCCGCAGAAGCTGCGCGACGCCATCGAACAGGCTCTGCGCGAAGGTTGATCAACGGCGTCGAAACCGCGACTGGCGTCGCCTCCCATCCGAAGCGCGTAGTGCGAGGCGGGCGCGTTCGTTGCAAAACAAGCGCCAAACGCCCTCGCCGAGAGCGCTTGTAGAGCGTCCGGACGCGGATCGGCCTTTTGAGGATCGAGTAGTTTGAACGCGCTTTGTCCCGGCAAGGATCTGAAGGCTTCCGGCACGGATCAGCCTTTTGGGATGTGGACGAGAACCCGGAAGCATGCTCCGGTCGCTGGGCAAGCGCCAAACGAGCGCGCTCGATCCGACGGTGGTTTCACGAGTCCTCCCGATGACGCTGTTCTTCCAGCGTGCGTTCGGCCTCTTCGCGTAGTTTTCGCCCTTCGCGCTCGAGTTCGGCGTCCTGTAATCCTTGCGCGACGCTCTCTTTGGCGCGTCCTTCGAGGCGTTTCATTTCAGCTTCGACGCGCTCTTCCACCTGATCGATGGGCGCCTCTTCGCCCGTCTCTTCTTGCGTTTTGACTTTGCGTTTGTCGATCCCCATCTCCCTTGTCTCCATCAACCCGTTGAATCAAGTTCCATCCTGACTCGTCGCAAATTGTGGTTCATGGTCGCATTGCTCACTCCTTTTCGTCAACTGCGAGCGACGTCGCGCGACGGCGGCCAGATCTCTTTGCTCGCCATCCGTCCGCCCGCTGCGAACGTCGCTTGTATTCGGCAAGGGGAAGGTGCTAAATTCAAACTGACATGCGGCGTCTTATCGTCCATCTTGGTCTCGCTTGCGCGTTGCTCGCGTGCCAGATGAGCAACACCGTCGCCGCGCTCGCGCTTTGCGCCACGGCGACGACGGATTGCTGCGCTGTCGAGACCGGAGAGGCGGCTTGCCCGCTGACGATGCAGCACGCCGAGGCGCAATCGCGCGGAGATCATCGTCTCCAAGCGGTCGTTCCGTCCGAACAGGACTCGGCTCCGCCGTGTTCTTTCTGTCTCGGGTGCCCGGAAAGACTGCCCGCGCCGTCGTTGGTGCGCGTCGGGGCGGAGCATCAGGTCGCATCGGCGGCGATCCCGCAGCGCATGCTCGCGCTACTGCCACGCGGGCGCGCGCCGGACCTTCCGCCCATCGCGCCAAAGAAACACCTGCCGCGTTACATACTCCACCACAGCCTGCTGATCTAAACC
>CAKZOF010000217.1 GCA_937135995.1 uncultured Pyrinomonas sp. | reverse complement strand
ACACGCGCCAGATCTTCGACAACGAGGACATCATCATCGGCGAAGCGACCAAGCAGAACAACAAGCAGCAGAACGTTGGACTGACGTGGACGCACGTCTTCACATCGCAAACGGTCGGCGAGTTTCGTTACGGTCTCGGGCTGCGCACCACGCTTGTCGGCATCAAAGCTGGCAACGACACGCCGATTATTCGCTTCAGCGGCAGTCCTGTCGCCGGAAGCATCATCGGCAACGCAGGGGCGTTCCCGATCAATCGCTGGCAAACGGATAACCAATTCGTCTACAACCTTTCGACCATCTTTGGCAGCAACCATTTCTTCAAAGCCGGAACCGATATCAGGCGACAGAATCTCGACGACATCGCCGACAACTTCTCGCGCGGTTTCTACACGTTCAGCCGCAACTGCGGCGGCACGGATTACGGTTCGGCGTACACCGCTCTTTTGAACGGTTGCGTGACCACTTTTCAGAAAGGTTACGGTCCGTTCTTCCTCGAAAACAGGATCAATGAGTCAAACTTCTACGCCGAAGATAATTGGAAGGTGCGTCCTAATCTAACCTTCAACCTCGGCGTCCGTTACGAGTACGTCTCGGCCCCGCGCGAACGAAAGAAGCGGATCGACTATGGCTTCGGCGACGACAAGGACAACATCGAGCCGCGATTCGGTTTTGCGTGGAGTCCCGAGTTCGAAAAAGGCTTTTGGGCGAAGCTCTTCGGCGGGCCGGGGCGCTCTTCGTTTCGTGGCGGCTACGGGATCTTTCACGGGCGCCTCTTCCAGTCGATCTTCTCGCAATCAGGCGCGACCGTGCGCTTCAATCCGCCCAACGCCATCTTCTTGACTTTCAGCAACAGCAACAACCTCGCTGATCCGACCAACGGGTTTGTCTTCGTTCCCGGTCCGCAGACGGTCCGCCATGCGGAAGCGCACGTCGATCCGAATCTCGGCATGCCTTATACGCAGCAGTGGAACCTGACCTTCGAGAGGCAGTTGCCCTTTCGGTCGTCCGTCCGCCTCAGCTACACGGGCAATCGCGGCATCGGCTTGTTACGCTACGCGTTGGAGAATCTACCGCTCGCTGGCAACGTCGTCGTGGTCGACCACCCGAACAATGCGCCTTCAGCGCTTTACAATCTGAGTTCGCTGCCGGCAAACGATCCACGTCGCGTCGACGTGCGCGGTCAGACGTTGCGTTTGGCCGCCGATCCGCAATGTGCGGGTACCGGGTTAACGGGAATCCCGACCACAGCGCAATGCCCGAATCCGGTTCCCATCGGTCCCTTCGAGTACAGCGTGCGCTTGCCGCGCCTCAACGAGCGGCGACCCGATCCGCGTTTTACGACCAACACGCTGGTGAGCAACGGTTCGTGGAGCTACTACAACGGCTTGCAGGTCGAATGGAACAAGCGTTTGAGTCAAGGGCTATCGTTTCAGACGGCTTATACATGGAGCAAAGCGATCGACACCACTTCGGAAGCGACCTTCCTCGGTCCAGGTGATTCCAACAGCTTGGGGCCTGATCCGCGCGCATCACGCGGACTGTCGCGGTTCGACACGCGCCATCGCTTCACTTTCTTTGGTACCTACCGGCTGCCGTTCTTCCGCGAGCAGCGCGGCTTTGTCGGGCAAGCGCTCGGTGGTTGGGTCGTCTCCACGGTGGTGAAGCTGGTCAAAGGCACTCCCTTCACCGTCATCAATAGTTCGGGATTCGGGGACTTGAACTTCGATGGTTTCACCGAAACCCGCCCGGCTCTCAACGATCCATCGGTCCTCTACCGACGCATCAACAACCCGGTGCGTTCACAGTCATTGCTTCCGCGCGAAGCCTTCCGTGCCCCGACTGTGCGCGACTATGGCTGCTGCATCTTGGGGCGCAACACGTTCTTCATCGACGGCGTGGAGAACTTCGACGTCGGCATCTACAAGATTTTCAAGATGCCCTTGGAGAACCATCGTTTGATCTTTCGCGCCGATCTGTTCAATGCGTTCAATCACGTGCAATACGGCTTCCCGACGGAAGATCTGGCAAGCTCCACTTTCGGTCGCATCGTCAGAGTGGCGACGCAGTACAGCCCGCGCGTCGTGCAATTCTCACTCCGCTACCAGTTCTAAGCGCACTGCGCCAACGAGCGGTGGAAGCATCTGTTCGAGCGGATGCTTCCACCGCTTCGAGCGACGAATCTTCATGAACCAGCGAGAGTCAGAGGACGACCAGCGCGCCTTCGCTTTAGCGGCTTTTGCCTTGAGGAGAGCGGCGCTCTTTTGCGCTTCGTCTCGTCGAATCTCGACGCGTGGGCTTTTGAAGAAGTTGAGGAGCGCGAGCCGATTGTCGTACCCTTTATCCGGCAAACCATCGAAGGCGTTGGACGGCAGAGATTCTGTCAGGCGAGGAGCGCGTCATGACGGTTCAGGTCGAACGACATCTATTCACGGTCGATGAATATCACCGAATGAGCGAAGCCGGTATCTTCGGGGAAGACGACCGCGTCGAGTTGATCGAAGGCGAAATAGTGGACATGAGTCCCATTAGCAGTCGGCATGCAGCTTGCGTAAAGCGGCTCAATCGGGAGATGAGTCAACGGTTAGGAGATCGCGCCATCATCAGCGTTCAAGATCCAATTCAATTGGACGAGCGTTCGGAGCCGCAACCCGACCTTGCCGTACTCAAACCGCGAGAGGATTTCTACGCTTCGAAGCACCCAACGGCAGAGGACGTGCTTCTGGTCGTCGAAGTGGCCGAGACGAGTCTAGCTTACGACCGCACAGTCAAAGTCGATCTTTACGGTCGAAAAGGGATCGGGGAAGTCTGGCTCATCGATTTAGTGAGCGAAGCCGTTGAGCTATATGCCGATCCGGCGAACGGGGAGTTCAGGGTTCGCGAACGGTTCGGACGTGGCGACGTGATCGCTTCGCGCGCGATCGCCGGTCTCGAAATCAGCGTCAGTGCGATTTTCGGATGAAGCGATCAAGGGCGAAAGGCTGCGGAAAAAGCTACGAGCGGTGTCTTTTCGTCGAAATTTGCCAGCAACGGAAAAGTGGAAACGCTATGGTCCCCCACGTCGAACGACATCTATTCACGGTCGATGAATATCACCGAATGAGCGAAGCCGGTATCTTCGGGGAAGACGACCGCGTCGAGTTGATCGAAGGCGAAATAGTGGACATGAGTCCCATCAATGTTGGGTGCGGGCGTGCATTCACATCCAGACTGTGCTTCAATGCCGAAGATGACCGATGCCATGAACAGAACACTGATGCTGCGCCGTGCGCGGCTCGTTTTGCCAGACAGAATTGCTGAAAACGCGAGCCTTCTTATTGAAGGCGGACGCATCGCGCGCTTGCTCGCACGAGATCAAAGCGCGCGCGCCGACGAGACGCTCGATCTAGAGGGCCTTGCGCTTCTTCCCGGCTTCATCGATGTGCACATTCACGGTGCAGTGGGCGTCGACACGACCGAGGCGACCGCCGCCGATCTTGGTCGCGTCGCCCGCTTTCTGGTCGAGCACGGCGTGACGGCTTGGTTGCCGACGCTCGTGCCCGCGCCGGATGAGGACTACCGTCGTGCGATCTCGGCTATCCATCGGCTGATGACCGAACAGGATGAACGCGCGGCGAAAGGTGACGTGGCGGCGCGTGCGCTCGGCGTGCATTACGAAGGGCCGTTCGTCAACATAGCTCAATGCGGCGCGCTGCGGACGCAGTATTTTCGCACCTACGCTGAAAGGTCCGATCTGGATTCGCTGCCGACCATCGGCGAACCGGGCGCCGTGCACATGACGACGGTCGCGCCAGAGATCGAGGGCGGCATTGAATTGGTGCGCGAACTCCGTCGCCGCCGTTGGGTGATCGCCATCGGGCACACGCGCGCCGATGTCTGCACGCTCGATCGCGCGTGCGAAGAGGGCGCGCACCACATGACGCATTTCATGAACGCGATGGCGCCGCTGCACCATCGTGCGCCCGGCCCCGTCGGGTGGGGCTTGTTGCGCGACGACGTCACATGTGACGTGATCGCCGATGGAGTTCATCTCGATCCACTCATGCTTCGTCTCGTGTTGAAGTGCAAGACGGCAGAACGGCTCGCGCTCATCAGCGACGCAGTGGCCCCAGCCGGACTGGGCGACGGCAACTATCGTCTATGGGGCGAAACGATCACGGTGCAGAACGGACGCACGCGCAACGAACGCGGCAGCATCGCCGGATCAGTGATCTCGATGAGCGATGCCGTGCGCTTGATGATCTCTTTGGGTGTGCCATTAGTCGATGTTGCGCGCATGGCAGCGACCAATCCCGCTCGGTTGCTCGGCGTCGAAGCCTTGTACGGCGCGATCGAAGAAGGCAAGCGTGGCGATCTGGTGGCGATCGACGGCGACGGCAGAGTGCAACTGACGATCATCGGCGGAAGAGTCGCTTGGCGAAGATAGCCGTCGATTGAATCAACGCCTCGGTGCGAACGGCTGAACTGTCGCTTGCGGTAAATGAGTCGCTTGCGGTAAATGAACGGTCTCTACATTGTCGGTCTTAACATGTAAGCCGTCGGCCATAACCGAAACAGCTTCGGGGCAAAATTCAAGGCGTTTACTAGGAGCTTGTAGTCGCTACAAGCAATCGCATTCATTCAAGCGTTCGAACGCCATGCGAGCAGAGCAAAAGTTAGCGTTCGAGCGGCAGCCGGGTGCGCCGGCATCGCAAGCCTTCGCAAGGCGAAACGGGACGATGAAACCTTCTCGACACGAGAAGCTCGTCGAGAAGGTTTCGTCCGGAATGAGTTTTCGAATACGGCTCTATGCTGAGCGTTTCACTTCCACGAGTTGCACGTCGAAAATGAGTTTCTGCCCGGCGAGCGGATGGTTGGCGTCGAGCGTGATGTAGCTTTCCGTCACGTCCGTGACGGCGACCGGAATCTGGCTTCCGTCGGGAAGTTGCAGCACGAGGTTCATGCCGACTTCCGGCTCCGTCTCGAGGTTGATCCCTTGACGCGGAATGGTCTGCACCAGTGCCTCGACTCGTTCGCCGTAAGCATCCTCGGCGGGGATCTCGATGGTGCGCGTTTCGCCGACCTGCATCCCTTGGA
>CAKZOF010000216.1 GCA_937135995.1 uncultured Pyrinomonas sp. | reverse complement strand
GACTGGACCAGCAACGTATCGCGCCCGCCATCGCTGACGGCGTAGATGCGCCCTTTGTCGCCGGTGCCGACCAACACGCCACCGCCTTGTGGCGCGATAGCGAGAGAGAAGGCGGTCACCGTGTTTGAACTCCACACGACGTCGTTGCTGCCGTCGGGAAGAAGGCGGAAAACGGCGCTGCGTGCGCCGCCGAGGTCGCCGCGACTTCGCGCCGGAGTCGGCTGCGCCGTCGGCGCGCCGCCCATGTCATCGACGACCGCAACCGATACGCCGGTCTGCGCAGCTGGCGGTGAAACCGCTGGCGACGACGGCGGTGACGGCCGCGCCGTGCCGGAAGCTGCTTCGCCCAGCGCGAGCGCGTAGATGGTTCCATTGGGCGAAAGAGCGAGCGCGTGGATTTCGCGCAGCGGAGAATCGAGCAGAGCGAACACGCGCCCGTTCGATCCGATGCGCAGGACCAGTCCGCCCGGATCTGTTCCGGCGATCAACTCGCCCTTGCTATCGACGGCGAGCGCGATGACGTTGGTCTCGTTGATATCCGCCAGCAGCGATTCTTCGGCCTTCTGGCCGGGGCCGCGAACGCGGTAGATCTTGCCCTGATCGCCTGTGCCGACGGCAAGCGCACCGTCCGGTAGAACAGCGAGCGACCAGATGTACTTATCAGGCGGATCGAAATAGACTTCCGCGCGACCGTCTGAGGCGATGCGATAGACCTTGCCGTCGGGCGACGTTCCGGCATAAACGGCGCCGTCGCGTCCGACGGCCAGCGCGGTCACGTCCAATTCCGGCGCATCGTAAAGCAACGCGCCGCGCCCGTCGGGCGCAACACGAAAGATCTTACCGTCGTGCCCCGTGCCGAGATAGATGTTGCCCGCGTCATCGACGGCGCTGGACCAGATGTAGGATTGCCCAGTATCGAACATCGGTGCAAAGCGCGGCGCGAGCGTCAGCGCTCCGGTATCCGAGATCGACACACCGTGCGCATCGCCGCGCAGCAGTTCCGCGCGAGACTCGATGCCCCAAATCACCGGACCACCGCCGCGCCCTGCAGAGACGAAGACGAAGACCGCCGTCACCGTGACGGCGACCGATTTTGCGAGAACTCTCCTGTTGATCATTCCTGTTGTTTTGTCCGTTGGAAAAAAGTTAGAAACTGCGTCATGCGCCGACGTAGCGAGCATACAACGCGCGCGCCCGCGCTGCGTCTTCCGTGCCACGAACGATGGCGCGACCGTCTTCAAACACGGTCAATTCGTAGTCGCCGACCTGCACGCGCACGAGATAAGGGTTAGCCTGCGCTTCGCCGACGGTACGAAACCGCTCGAAGAGTTCGGCGAGATTGAGCCGCCCGCGATTGAGCGGCGTGATCTGCACGGCGTCGCGCCCGCAGAGCACGACGATCTGGTCGGCGGCCTCCGCTTCCAGCGCAGGATAGCTCGTCCCGTTGCACACCGGGCACTCCCCGTCCGGCGCTCCGAGCGGAACGCGGCGCCATTCGTTGCGCCACAGATCGAACTGCATCAACGAGCGGTGCAGCGCTTGGCGGCGGCCCGTCAGGATCTTCAACGCTTCGGCCACCTGCACAGCAACCACCGTTGCGATGATCGGCATGATGACACCCGCCGTGTCACACGTCGGCCCGCTTCCCGCGCGCGGCACGTCTGGGAAGAGACATCGCAGGCACGGCGTTTCGCGCGGAAGCACCGTCATCGTCAACCCATAAGCCCCGACTGCCGCGCCGTAGATCCACGCCACGCCGTGTTTCACGCACGCGTCGTTGATGAGGTAGCGAGTCGAGAAGTTGTCCGTACCGTCGAGCACCAGATCGCAGTCATCGAGTAGTTCTTCGATGTTGCTCGTGTTGACATCGGTGATCCGACTCTGCACTTCCACCTCTGAATTGATCGCGCCGAGATGGGCCGCGCAAGCGACTGCTTTCGGCGTACGTTCGCGCGCGTCTTCTTCGGTGAAGAGCGTCTGCCGGTGAAGGTTGGAGAACTCGACGAAATCGCGATCAACGATCAACAAGCCGCCGATGCCAGCGCGCGCGAGCATCTCGGCTTGCAACGAACCGAGCGCGCCGCAGCCGATGATGAGCGCACGCGATCGCCGCAAACGCTGCTGCCCGCGCTCGCCGATTTCAGAGAATAGGATTTGCCGACTGTAACGATCTTCCATCTGTTGAAACGCGCTCTTCGGATCGCGCCGGAACAACGCGATTCGCCCCCTTGGACATTCAGCGCGCCTCTGGCTAGTGATTGCGCGTCGCGCTTTGGCCCAACGCCTGTTGTGCTGCTTCGAGCATCGCTCGGCGCGGAGCGCTCCTGCCGGTCCACAACTCGAACTGCCGGGCAGCTTGCTCGACCAACATGGACAGGCCGCCTACGATCCGACACCCGACTTGCCGAGCTTGGCGAATGAAGAGCGTCTCCGGTGGATTATAAACCATGTCGTAGGCGATGCGCGCACCGCGCAACTGTTCAGCATCGACGGGCGACGCATCTTCGTGCGCGCCGCGTGTTCCGAGCGGCGTCGCGTTAACCACCAGATCAAAAGAGGAGAAGCGCGCGCCGACGACCTGCGCAACCTCCACATCGAGAGGGCGCGCAAGCGGACGCGCTCGTTCCGGCGAACGCGCAAACAGCACGACTTCGGCGCCAGCGCGCCGCAAGGCCCACGCCGCCGCGCGCGCTGCGCCTCCGGCCCCGATGATGGCCGCGCGCGCGCTGTCGAGATCGAGCAAGCCGCGCAAAGGCGCGAGGAACCCTTCCGCATCCGTGTTGTAACCGCGCAACTCGTCGCCGCGCACCACCACAGTGTTAACCGCGCCCGTTTGCTCCGCTACTTCATCCACTTCGTCGAGACATTCGATGATGCTCTCTTTGTATGGCGCCGTCACGCTCAAGCCGCGCCAAGCCCAATCGACCTCGCGCGTCCGCGGGCGAACGAGACGATGCACAAAAGCGCGCACGTCGCGCGTTTCAAAGGGCACGTAGACACCTTGCAAACCGGATTCAATCAAAGCGCGATTGTGCATCGCGGGTGAAAGCGAGTGTCCGATGGGCGCGCCGACGACGCCGTAAACCGGCGTCCGTCGTTCGATGGAACGAACACGATACGATGCGATCAATTCTTCGATCCAGACTTGCCCTGGAGCCGTGCCGCTTCCCCGCTCCAGCGAGGCGTAAGTCAAAAAGGATCCGCGCGCGAGAAGGCGCGTGGCGATGCCGCTCGTGCCCATCGCGATAGCGATCAGCTCGCGCTGTTCCTGCTGCGCTCGTTCGAGCAAATGAAAGAGCGGCAGACAATCGAGCGCGTCGTTTGCCGTCACGGCGATCTTGATGACGCGCGCTGGCGTGCGCGCCAGCCGTTCGTACAGCGTCGCAAGGTCTTTCATCGCCCCTGAAAAGTCATGGTGCGAACAGATGACGCGGGACCAGTCGAGTTCATCCGTGCCGAGCGCTTCCGCCAGTTCAAACTCCAGATCGATGAACTCGGGTACTGCGCCGTGCGCACGCAACTGGCGCCAGAAACTGATCCTCTCGAACAGAG
>CAKZOF010000215.1 GCA_937135995.1 uncultured Pyrinomonas sp. | reverse complement strand
GTCAGCCACATGGGCTTCGTCATCCTCGGGCTGTTCTCGTTCACCGAGCAAGGCATGCAAGGCGCGCTCTATCAAATGCTCAATCACGGCGTTTCGACCGGCGCGCTCTTTTTGATCGTCGGCATGATCTACGAACGACGACACACGCGCCTGATCGCGGAGTTCGGCGGACTGGCCCACCCGATGCCGTGGTTTTCGACCTTTTTCGTCATCGCCTCGCTCTCTTCGATCGGGCTTCCAGCGTTGAACGGCTTCGTCGGCGAATTCCTCGTGCTGCTCGGCACGTGGCTGTCGGATTCGATACGTCACCCGTGGGTCGTGACGATGCTGGCAGCGACCGGCGTCATCTTCGCCGCTGTCTATCTGCTCTGGATGTTGCAGCGCGTCGTCTTCGGTCCGGTGACCAACGAAGAGAACGCGCACCTGCAAGACCTGAACGGACGCGAGCGCGGGTTGCTCGTACCGCTCCTCGTGCTCATGGTCGTGATGGGCGTCTATCCGAAGCCGTTTTTGAGCCGCTCGCGCGATAGCGTGCTCGAAGTGCGCGAGCGCATCATGATGGCGAAAGGCGGCGGATCCGTCGCCGTAAAACCGAACGACACAGACGGAGCGCGCCGCATGCTGACGTCGAAGCGGTGAGCGCCTGTCTGAATTCGATGTCGCATCTGACTTCACGGGAGAAGAGACGTACCGATGAGACTGGGAGAACGAAACAGGAAAAGGGTCACGCTCCGTTCTTTGATTTACGCCGCGGTCTTGATTGCAGCGGCCTCGTCCGTTTGCGCTAGTGCAGCGGAGTTCGAGTTCCGCGGCGTGGACGGCAAGACCTATGACCTAACCCGCTTTCGCGGCAAGGTCGTGCTCGTCTCCTTCGGGGCATCGTGGTGCGCGCCGTGCGTCGCTGAACTCGAAGCGCTCGAAGATCTGAAGCGCGAGTATGCGGGCAAGCCTGTGGAATTCCTCTGGGTGAGCATCGAGACGGAAGCAGAGCGATCCGATTGGACGTTGCGGAGCTTTGCGCGCGACAATCGTTTGACCATTCCGGTGCTGCGCGATCCGCAGCGCGCCGTTTACAGCCGTTTCTCGGCGCGCACGCGCATGCCGCTCGTCGTCTTTCTCGACCGCGAGGGCAAAGTAGCGGGCAAACCGCACGTCGGCATGACGACGCCCGAAGCTTACAAAGAGATCATTCGACGCCGGTTGAATGAACTGCTGAATGAGGATATAAAGCCATGAGAGCGCATACGGTCTACTTACCCATCGCTCTCTTGTTGGGACTACAAGAAAATTCAAGGCGGTGTCAACTATTGTGCGGCACATCCCGCTCTTGCTGTGACTACAGGGAAGTTCCAGAGGACCTGAAAAACGCTCGGCGAGGGCAGAAAGCCTGAAAGAAGCGAACAGCGACAGCCATGAACATCTACTTCGGATTACAGACCGCGACGCAGCAATTTGCCGATGTCAACTTGTGGCTTCTCATGCCGGAGTTGATCGTGGCCGGTGCGGGCGTGCTCGTCATGCTCGTCGATGCTTTCACCAAACGGCTCGATCAACGCTGGCTTACGGGCGGCATTTCGCTCATCGGACTGGTCGCCGCCGCCGTCTCGTGCGTGTGGCTGTGGACCAGTTGGACGGGGCCGACCGAAGCCTTCTTCGGCATGATCGTGCTCGACCGGTTGCGCCTTTCCTTCACGCTCGTCTTTCTGGTCGTCTCGGCTTTGAGCGTGCTCCTGTCGATGATCTGGGTCGAGTGGGAGCGCTTGCCGGCGGGCGAATTTCACGCGCTTCTTCTCTTCGCGACCGCTGGCATGATGCTGATGGCTTCGGGCGGCGATCTGGTGATGATCTTCCTCGGGCTGGAACTGCTCTCCATCTCGACCTACGTCATGGCCGGCTTTCGTCGCACCGACGTGCGCTCGAACGAAGCTTCGATGAAATACTTCATCCTCGGCTCGTTCTCGTCGGCCTTTCTGCTCTACGGCACGGCGCTCGTCTATGGCGCGACGGCGATGGCCAACGGCACGCCGGGCACGACCAACATCCGCGAGATCGCCCAGCGGCTCGATACGGCGCTCTATCCGCCGCTCCTTTTTGCCGGTGCGGCGATGCTGCTGATCGGCTTCGGTTTCAAGGTCGCCACCGCACCGTTTCACGTCTGGACGCCTGATGTGTACGAAGGCGCGCCGACTCCAGTGACGGCCTTCATGGCCGCCGGACCGAAAGCTGCCGGCTTCGCTTCGTTCATGCGCGTCTTTCTGTTCGGCTTTCCCTTCGTCGTCGCCGCTGGCACGGCGCAACGCCTCCATTCGGCCTGGATCGCGGCGCTGGTCGTTTTGGCCGTCATCACGATGACGGTCGGCAACACGGCCGCCGTGCTTCAATCGAACGTCAAGCGGATGCTCGCCTACTCATCCATCGCACATGCGGGCTATGTGCTCGTCGGATTGATCGCAGCCGGCGCAGCGCAAGACCTAACGCAACGCAACGAAGCCATCGCGGCGGTGGTCTTCTACCTACTCGTCTATTCGATCATGACGATCGGTGCGTTTGCCGTCGTCGCCGTTCTGGCCCGCAGCGGCGACCGCCGAACCGATATCGAAGATTACAAAGGCATCGGCTTCGATTCCCCGTGGCTCGCGTTCGCCTTCTCCGTTTCGCTCCTCAGCCTGCTGGGCGTCCCGCTGACGGCCGGCTTCATGGGCAAGGTGATGGTCTTTAGTGCGGCGCTCGATCAAGGCTACGTTGGATTGGTCGTCGTCGCCGTGCTCAACACGGTGATTTCAGCCTATTACTACCTGCGTTTGATCGTCGTCATGTTCTTCCGCGAACGGAGCGGGGCGTGGAGTGCGCCGACCGTGCCGGCGAGCCTGGCGATCGCGCTCGCACTCGCCGTGGTCGGCATCTTTTACCTCGGGATCTTTCCCGGCAGAGTGATCGAAGCTTTTCAAGCTTCGCCGTCCGTCGTGAGCTGGTTGCCGTTTTAGTGGCAGCGCAGCGATGGGCAGCAGCAGCGCTCTCGACCGACGCGCTGCCAGACGTCGCGAAGAAGAAGGTGAGGTCTCATGCGCGTTCGTCGGCAAAAGCGCGCGGCGACAGTCGAGACGATCGTCGTCGAAGTCAAAAGAGCCCTCGACGAGCAATGGTTGCCGCGTATCTACCGCGATCGCATCCGCACGCAACGCACGCGCGCGTACGTGCTTCCCACTGCGACGCGCAACGCGCGCGTCGAGATTCAACACACGCTGCTCGGCATTGAACTCAAAGTCGGACGGCGACGCTTACACTGCCCGGATCTGCCGACCGCCCGCTACCTTGCCACCTTCGCTCGTCTGGGTTGCAAATCGGTGGCCGTGCCGTATGATATTACGCGGATCTCGCGTCTCGCCGATGATCTCGAGTCGGCGTTTCATCGCATGTTGCTCCTGGCTGAGCTTGCGACCGAAGGGCGCAGAACGGATTTCCGGCGCAACGTGCGCGCGCGCCTTCTGAGCGACGCGCGGCGCGAGATCGAAGAGATCGGCGCCGGACCAACGGTGCCGCAATTCAACCAGACCACGCGCCAACGCGGCGCGTGACCGAGCGTCGAAAGCGCATGGGACAAGATCAAAAAAGGATCGTCGCAGCGGCCGAACCGCTGCCCTTTCCTTACAACCAGCGAACCTTTTGCCGTTACGAGCCGATCGAGAAACGCATCGAAGCGGCGCGCGTTCTCGTCATAGACGATCTGTTGCGCCACGAGGGCGACGTCTCCGACCTGGCGCGCGCTGATCTGGGGCGCCAGCTTCGCGCGCATCTCCAACGCGAACGCGAGATCGCTGCGCTCGCCGTCGAGAATATATTGAACAACGTCGCGCGGCTCGTCCGCCGCCCCGAGACGTCGGTCGCGCATCTGTCGGAGATCACCGCCGCGGCGGAAGAGTTTCGCCCGCAGGCCATCGTCCTGAGCGGCACGCTCAGCGATTTCGACTACTACAACCAGCAGTTGCTCCAGCGTTTCAAAGAGTTCATTCACCGGACCAGAACCGCCGTGCTCGGCATCTGCGGCGGCCATCAGTTGATCGGATGGAGCTTTGGCGCGCGCGTCGTCACGCTGGACCGACTCGAACCACATCAACGCCGTCAAAACCGGCACTACGAGTATCAGTACCGATTCGTCCGCATCACCGATCCGACCGATCCGATCTTCGCCGGAATAAACGAGCGCGAATCGGGCATCTGGCAAGATTACACACTCGAAGCGCGCATCCTGCGCGTCTGGCAGAATCACGGATTGCAACTCGACCGCGTACCCGAAGGCTTCAAACTGCTCGCGACCTCGTACCTCTGCCGCAATCAGATGATGGTCCGGCGCGAAGCCGGGCAACTCATCTACGCCGTACAGTTTCATCTCGAAAAATCTTTCGAGGACTGGCGCAAAAACCCGACACGCTGGGAGCATCCCAACGAATCGCGCGACGGGCGCATCATCTTCGAAAACTTCCTGCGCCAAGCAATCGAACACGCAGCGAAGACCGCCGCTTGATCCAACGGACGTGGAACGCCGATCCGCAGCGCGCTGGCGCCTATCAATCTCCGTTCTTCTCGCCATCGGCGCGTTGCTCGCCGCGTGGTTCATCATCCGTCGGGAACGCGCGCCTCTTCCACCCCTCTCCGTTGCCCACACGCTCCCTCTTCCGGTGCAACTCGAAGATCCTTTCGGCGTCGCCGTCTCTTCGGAAGGCACGATCTATGTCGCTGATGGCGAACAGGGGCGCATCTACCGCATCTCGCCGAACGGCGAAACGCGCGTCATCACCGACGGTCTGGCGACGCCTTCGGCCATCGCACTCGCTCCCGATGGCTCGCTCATTGTGGCCGAAACGGGCGCGCACGCCATCTTGAGGATCGATACGCGAACAGGAGCGGTCCAACTCGTCGTCGGGCAGCGCGGTCGGCCCGGCTTCGAGGACGGAATGCGCGAGCGAACCCTTTTTAGTGCACCAATCGGCATCGCCGTCGCCAGCGATGGAACGATCTACGTCGCCGATTCATACAACGACCGCATCCGCGTCGTAAACGAACGCGGTGAGGTTCGCACTGTGGCCGGTGGCGAAACCGGCTTTGCCGATGGAGCGGCGGGCGCAGAGGTCCGTTTTCACACCCCATGCGGCATCGCTCTCCTGCCCGATGGTTCGCTCGTCGTCGCCGACACGGGCAACAACCGCCTGCGCCGCGTTGAACCGAACGGTGCGACCACAACGCTGAGCGGGACAGGCGAGGCAGAATCACGCGACGGTCCACTCGATGGCGCAGCTTTCGATGAACCCATCGGCATCGTCGCGACGCGTGAAGGCGCCGTTTACGTCGCCGATGCCGGAAGCGGCGCGATCCGTGAAGTCCGCCTCCCGTCACAGATGGACAAAAAGGATCAAGGGCCACCGAGGGTGACGACGATCGCTGGGAGCGGCGGAAGCGGTTTTCTCGACGGGCCGCTTTCGACGGCGCGTTTTCGCCGCCCTTCGGGCCTCGCCGTGGCGCCCGATGGCTCGTTCGTTGTTGCCGACGCAGGTAACAAGCTGCTGCGCGTGTTGGTCGGCGAGGGCCGCCTGCGCGGCACGGTGCTTCCGCCCGAAGAGTCTCCGTTGGCGCGCTGGCGCCGCGCGGTTCGACAGAGGGAGCATCGCAAACTGGCCCACCGTTGGCCATTCGATCCGCCGGACAGAGCGCGCGAAATCGCCGCGACGTTCGGCGAGATCCGCGGTCTCGTCGCCGCCGACCGCGAAGCGTGGTTTCACAACGGGTTGGACGTTCCCGGCGCGCTCGGCGAAACGGTGCGCCTCTTGCGCACGGAGCGAGTTCTGCTCCCTTTGGCCGTTCAAGGCTTCGGCACGGCGCGCGAACGGATTCGCTTTCCGCTCTTCGGCTACGTTCACCTTCGCGTCGGACGCGACCGCCAGAACCGTCCGTTCGCAGACGACCGTTTCATCTTTCGCCGCGACGAGCGTGGCGAACCGACTGACCTGCGCGTGCCGCGCGGTGCCGTTTTCACGGAAGGCGAAGCGCTCGGGACGCTCAACGAGCAGTATCATGTTCACTTGATCGCCGGTCCGATTGGAGCCGAAGCGAACGCCCTTTCAGTCATCGAGCTTCCGCGCGTGCAGGATGCGCGCCCACCGGTGATTTCGCGCGTGCGCATCGTGCGCCTTTCGGGCGAAGAGATCGCGCTGCTCGACGACGGTGCGGCGAAACGGCGGAACGCGCCCTCCGTCCCACCGGAACGAGTGCGCATCGTCGTCGAATGTTTCGATCAGATGGACGGCAACGCCGCACGCCGCCGGCTAGGGATCTACCGTCTGGGCTATCAACTTTTCGACGAACACGCTAAGCCGGTGCAGGGCTTTGAGCAACCGTTGCTGAACATCGCCTTCGACGTTTTGCCCGATGACGCGCGTGCGGTTCAGATCGCCTACGCGCAAGGGAGCAATGCCGGCTACGGCGGTGAAACGGTCTTCGCTTATCAAGCGACCAACATCGTGCGCGACGGCGAAGCGCGCGAAGACTTCTTTGACGCGACGGCGCTGCCCGCGGGCGCATATCTGTTGCGCATCATCGCCGAAGATTTCTTCGGCAATCACACGACGCGCGACTTCGCCCTCGGGATCAGCGCACACAAAACCGGACCGGACGGCAAAGATCAGGCGTCCGAGGATCGCTGACCGAGCGTGCTGGCTTTCAGCCACGGATCGCTCGTGTCGGTTCAGGCGCGCGTGCCCGATCGCTGACCGAGCGTGCTGGCTTTCAGCCCGCCGAACAGGCTATGCTGTGTTCAACAGCTTCGACCTGATTATTGGAGAAGATTTTCGATGAAACGGAATTCTCTTTTGCGCTTCGTCATTTTCGCGCTCGTCTTTTCGTTTTCACCGACGCCCGTGCTTCCTCTCGGGCAACCGATCGCGTCGAACGGGCTGATTCGCACGGCGCCGGCGGCACCAGTCATTCCGGACGAAGTACGGCGAGCAGAACTCGCCCGCCGCCGCGCGCGAGTTGCGGAACGGATCGGCCCACACGCGATGCTGGTCCTGTTCAGCGCCGAACCGCGCGTTTACTCCAATGATGTCGATTACGAATACAGGCAAGAGAACAACCTTTTCTATCTTACGCACTTGAACCAACGCGGGATCAAGCTCGTCCTGATGCCCGGCAACCCGCGCTTTCCTGAAATCCTGTTTCTACCGCGCCGCGATCCGCGACTCGAAACGTGGACTGGACGGATGTACAGCGCGGAAGACGCTCAGCGCATCTCCGGCATCAGCGAGATTTGGGATGCACGCGAATTCGAGCCGTTCATGCGTGCGATGCGCTTGCGCCAATCCTACACGCCAAAGGAAGAGGCGCGCTTGATGAGCCGCACATCGTCCGCAAGCGAAGCGCGCGCGGCAGTGCAGATCGCTTCCGCCGTCGTGCCGGCCGCTGCCACTGCCGCCACCGGGTACGAGACCATCTTCACCGCCGCGCGCAACAATCAAGCCGTCATCTATTTGTTGCTCCCCTTCGACCGCGAAGTGCGCGATGGCGGCGAAAGCCGCGAGTTCCGCCAAGAACAGCGCTTCGCCGCACACTGGGCGCAAGGGGCCAACGGGTACGCCGTCCGCAGCGCGTGGCCGATCTTCACCGAGATGCGCATGGTGAAATCGCCCATGGAACTGCAATTGATGCAGCACGCCATCGACATCACCATCGAAGCGGTGCAGCACGCCATGACGATGGCCTCCGAAGCGCAGTGGGAATACGAAGTGAAAGCCGAAGTCGAGTACGTTTTTCGCCGCCGGAACGCGTTTTGGGGTTATCCGTCCATCGTCGGTTGCGGCCCGAACGCGACCACGTTGCATTACGAAGAGGCGCGCGGGCCGATCAAACCGGACGCGCTGCTGTTGATGGATGTCGGAGCCGAGTATGAGCATTACTCGGCCGATATCACGCGCACGTTTCCTGTCGGCGGCAAATTCACCTCCGCGCAAGCCGAGATCTACAACGTCGTGCTTGACGCGCAAGAGGCCGCGATGCATGCCGTTCGTCCCGGGGCTACGCTATCAGAAGTTCAAGCGGCGGCTGTGGAGAAGATCAAAGACGGCCTGCTGCGCCTGGGGTTGATCACCGACAAGAACTCCACGCAGTACGCGATCTGGTTCATGCACGGCACGTCGCATATGCTCGGCATGAACGTTCACGACGTCGATCTCCCCGGAGCGAAGCTTGTTCCCGGCATGGTCTTCACCGTCGAACCCGGCATATACGTTCGCGAAGACGCGCTCGACAATCTCCCGGATACGGAAGAGTACCGAAAGTTCCGCGAAGCGGTGCGCCCGGCGTTCGAGAAGTATAAAGGCATCGGCGTGCGCATTGAAGACGATGTGCTCGTCACCGAGAACGGCTTCAGAAATCTTTCCGCCGCTCTGCCGCGCACCATCGCCGACCTCGAAAGCTTCATCGTCAAAGCACGTGCCCTTCGCGCGAACCGTTCAGCTTCCATCGACGTCGCGCCGCGATTTGCTTCCGGCTCCCGTCAACGTGCAGAATTTAACTTCGAGCTATCGCGTTAGCTGAACGTCCGAATTCCGCTCGGATGCTGGAGGAGGCTTCGATCAAAGGAGGTGCGAAGAGACGATGCCCATCTTCGAATACGTTTGCCGGCAGTGCGGTGACAGGTTTGAGAAGATCGTCGTGACCACGAGCCGCGTCGCGTGTCCGAGTTGCCACAGCGAGGAGATCGAAAAGCAACTATCCGTCTTTTCGGTCGCCAAGAGCGATGGAGAGTTCAAAGGCGAGATCGGACCGTGCAGAACTTGCGGCGATCCGCGCGGGCCGGGAGCTTGCTCGCTCGATTAAACGACCGTGTCCAACGAAGAAGCATCGGGTGTTCGAGAAAGCGCGTTACTGGAGCTTGAGCGTTTTTACGCGCGAGTGGATCGTGCTGTCGAACGGCTCGCCGACAAGCACGCCGCAAGGTTGAACTGCAAGCCTGGCTGTTGCGCTTGCTGCGTGGACGAGCTAACCGTCTTCGAAATCGAAGCGGAGCACATACGTCGCCGCCACCGCGCTCTGCTCCGGGCAGAAGCGCCGCATCCCGCCGGCAAATGCGCTTTTCTCGACGCCAGCGGTGCATGTCGCATCTACCCAGATCGGCCATACGTCTGCCGCACGCAAGGGCTGCCGCTTCGCTGGTTGGAAGAGGCGGAAGACGGCGGAGTTTTGGAACTCCGCGACATATGCCCGCTCAACGATGTCGGAGATCCGATCGAACAGCTTGCGGCAGACGCTTGCTGGACCATCGGTCCGGCTGAAGCTGAGCTGGCCAGGCTCCAGTCGCTTTTCGGCAGCGCGATGAACAGAGTGCGGCTTCGCGAGCTTTTCGCTTCGTCCTCGTCAAGGAGGCTTGAAACCGATACGACGCTAAAGGAGGAGTGACGATGCAGTGGGTCCCCGTAGCCAGCAAAGAGGGCAGTGCATACGTCGATCTCGACAAGATCGTCAAAGTGCAATTCGAAACCGACAACGGAGCGCTGCGCGCACACCTGTTCGTTGCCACGGGATCGAACAGTTTAGTGCTTGCCGGCATCGTCGTCGATGCGGAAATCGCCTCGGTGCTCTATCGTATCATTCAGGACCAGTCTTTCTCTTGAGCGCCGAATGAAAACGCGCTCCAGAGGAACCCGGAGCGCGCTCGGATGGCCGTTCTTCGCGTTTGATCACCGACGACGCGGCGCGCCGCCCGTCGATCTGATCTCCTCTTCGATTCGCTCCACGCGGTTAGCCGGACTTGGATGATCCGAGAAGAATCCACCGCCGCCGCGCATGGTCCGCATGAAGCTCGCTAAACCGTATGGATTGTAGCCGGCTCGGCGCATCAACTGCACTGCGCCGACGTCGGCCTGCGTTTCCGCTTCGCGACTGTAGCGCAGAAAGAGCGAATTGAGTCCGA